>NZ_CP039393.1:300624-601248 GCF_004803695.1 Muribaculum gordoncarteri | reverse complement strand
GTGTTTCGTGGAGATTCCGGACGCGGTGTCTTGAATCTAACCCGTATAATCCTGTAAAGGCATGAGGTATCCCATTTGTCGGATTGTTTGGCTCTGAGATAACCCTTGTCATCCGCGGTCACTACCACTTCATTGTCTGCCAGCACAGAGTCTTCGGGCAACATCGTTTCTACGGGTTGTGTGCAGCGGTTTAGGTTGAGCCTCCCGACGAAGAAGGCCCGGTTCTGTTTTGTCAGTTTCGCGATACATTTGAAATCATCCACATCCTTCAAGCCTCTGTCAAAGACATATCCATTCGACATCCCCGCCCTTTTACGCAGACATTGTGCCACAGTCTTGCTTATCGGGGCATTGTCGGCAGAATATGTCCTTTCTGTAAAGACATTGGCCGCCACAACGTTGAGTCCGTTATAAGCCATGGTGTACTTGAGTTGTCTCCGGTCTGAAGATGTATTTTTTGTCATGCCGGTAGAGAAACCCTCCACAAGTTTGTTTGAGGTCTCGGCGACCATGGTGCTGTCAACGCGTATTATTTGCATGTCATCCAGTACAGCATCGGGTACATACTTAAGATATTTGGAGCATATCAGTGCATATGCCTCTTTGAAAAAATCTATATTTATCCTGGTCAGCCGCTCGCTGAAAGATGAATGAACCACCACTGTGCGCTTGCTGTCAGAGGTGCCATTTGTGTCCGTCATCAGCGGGATGCCATTTTTTATCGATATAATCCTTTGACTGACCTGAGATGAAGACAGCATTGCAAATATGCAGTCGACCATCATGTCTACTCCACGTAATTTTTTTGCTTTGTAATCGACCTTTGTTTTGGCCGCTATCTCTGAGATTTTATCGTATGGGAGGTTTTTTATCACCCCGATGGCTGTTACATTATCTTTTGGGTGCTGTGTAGTCATATCTGTTTTTTTGATATAACAACCAGGCTCGACTTTTTGCTGTGTCTTCCGACCACTAGAACCCTTGCGGGTTGCACAACACCATACACCACACCCACATATCCGCGCTTCGCGACATTATGGGGTGAAATCCGGCTTTTCGATGCGCTATATTTGCATAAAAACAATAACTATGAAAAAGGCTCGTAATCACAACCGACTCTCACGCTCGGTTATCTCAGCATCAGTCATCGTATATCCCCCAAGACTACCCTCCTTAGCCTGAATACAGATGTAGGTCATGGGAACATCGGAAGTACATTTAAGATTTCGGTCACAGTTAACAGCGACACGCACCACCGACCCCTCAGCAATATCAAACACATCATCGTCTACTTGAAATCGCCCGGCTCCCGAAAGTATAATGTAATTCTCCTCATTTTCCCTATGACTATGGAAAAATGGCACCGACTGGCCCGATGCAAGCGTACCGAATGAGATTTCACAAGAGGTAGCACCGGTAGCATCCTTGACAAACTGCTTCCCCTCGAAGCCGTGCAGATTTCCTACAGTTGAATGTGAAAATTTTTCACCTGATTCAATAATCTTGATTTCGTTCATGATTTTGTTTCTTTTAATGTTGTTTATTAACTTTGCAATCGAAACTCACTATCATTTCGATAGCGCAAAGTTAGCAGCTTTATTCCTATAAAACAATAGGTTACACAAAAGCAAGTCACTTACATCAACGTAACGATAATTGAATATGAACAGTTTGCCACTACAAGAAAATCTAAAAAAATATGCATCAATAGATGAATGTCCCGTGCGCAATGTCATCTCGCGATTTTCGGGCAAATGGGCCATGTTGATACTATGCATACTTTCCGAAAATGAGGACACACGGTTCAACGCCATTGGCAAAGCCCTGCCCGACATTTCGCCCAAGGTATTGACCGAAACATTGAAAAATCTTGAAGCCGACGGCCTAATCAACCGCAAGGTTTATGCCGAGATACCGCCCCGGGTGGAATATTCGCTAACGCCGGTGGGGCGGAGCCTGATGCCCATAATCGGGGACATGATCAACTGGGCACTATCAAACTTCAGTACCATTACGGCACGCAAGAAGAAGCCCCTAAGATAGGATGCGGTTGTAGAGGTCGTAATCCTCAGCCAGGAAACAGCAGAAGACAACCTCACCATTGTATGGATGCGACTTCACGGTGTCGACTGCTATCGCCGCAGCCCTTTCCTGCGGGAAATGATAGACCCCGGTGCTGATACACGGAAACGCAACACTGCGCAACCCATTCTCCATCGCCAGGTCAAGAGCCGTATTATAGCATGAAGCCAACAATTCGTCCTCATTTCGTTTACCGCCGCTCCACACCGGACCCACTGTGTGGATAACCTTCTTGCAGGGAAGACGATAGGCATCGGTGATTTTGCATTGTCCGGTTGCACAACCATTCAATGTGCGACATTCGGCCAACAATTCAGGGCCGGCAGAACGGTGAATTGCACCGTCGACACCTCCGCCTCCGAGCAATGACCTGTTGGCAGCGTTCACTATCGCATCAACCGCCAATGCGGTTATGTCGCCTTTTATGACTTTAATCTCCTTCATATCGTGCATCACAGTTTTTCGTAAAATTACAACATCTTCCCCACAGCACAAAATATAATCCCCTCCATCCCCCACAACCGACGCGTTAACGACTGAAATGTTGGTATAAATTTTATATTGGGAAGATGGTTGAAGCCCAGTTGGGAAGCTCCTCTACATAGCGTTTCGCAAGCTCGCCGTCACTCAATCGGAACAATAGCCGTGCTTCTGTATCCTCAATTGAGTTGTCATAGACATATAATCGGTCAACGTAAGGTGCCAACGCGATACAGTTGGCAATGGACTTGTCATAGCGAGATATGATTTTGGGTATAGGCACATCATGACCACCATTCAGCACACGGTTAGCAACGCGCTTTGCATTGATTGTCGGAGATTCAGTGGAAACGAAAAACAGACGGATGAAAAATCCCGCGGCTTTCGCTCTAAGAATATAGTCGACCTTATCCGTAGCCGACATCACGGTTTCAAAGATATGACTTTTGCGTTCAGCAAGACACCTTTCACGCCATTCATTGCAATAGTTAGCGGCTTTCAGCACAGACTCCTGATTGTTCCAGTCGCCGAACACATCGCGAGCCACATTGTCCGGGTTGATATACTCAGAATCTTCCAGCCAATCATGATGTAGAATTTTGGAAGTCACGGAAGTTTTGCCCGACCCATTAGGGCCGGCAATCACAATCAGTACCGGGCGATGTTCACTTCTTGTGCCAACGAGTGAAGAGCGAAACTCGTTTCTGCTATTCCGAGTGCAGCCAAGATTGGAATGCAATTCACTTGCTGCCATTGCGAAGCTTGTTTAAAGTTTCTTCAACTCTTGCACGAGCCTCGTGTGTAGCAGACTCGATACCAGCAGCCACACGCTCGGCAGCCCGGCGAGTGCTTTCGCGTGCATCCTCGGCGACCTCACGCATAATCTGAGCCATGCGTTCGTCGCCAGGCTCTTCCATCGATGTGAGTCGATAACTATTCATCTGCTCTTCCGACATAATCTATAATCTTTTATTATTCAACGCCAACCTTTATAAAGCTCACACATAGGCCGATAACGCATGTCAGCCATAGGTGGGTTCGCGGAGCCAAAGGCAATTGAACCTATCGCAAATTTACGAAAAAAGTCTGAACCGCCTCAGTTTTGAAATATAAAAGTCACTCTTCCTGTTCGGAATAATACTTTTGATCAAAACTAATGAACATTCGGTAAAGGTAAAAAGAAATAGGGTGCTGCTCGTTGAGCGGCACCCTACTTCTTTTATTGTTGGTTTGGGAGCTTATTTAACTTCCTCGAAGTCGACATCGGTTACGTGGTCATCACCGCCGGCATGGGGAGCCTGACCTGCGCCGGGCTGGCCTGCACCGGGTTGTGCGTTCTGAGCCTGCTGCTGGGCATTGAGAATGTCCTGCTGAGCTTCGCCGAATGCCTTCTGGATGTCGTTGATGGCCGATTCGATTGCGGCAACATCCTGCGACTTGTGAGCATCCTTTAGTCGCTGTAGAGCTGACTCGATTGCCGATTTCTTGTCGGCAGGAATCTTATCGCCGAGTTCGTTGAGCTGCTTTTCGGTCTGGAAGATAATTGTATCGGCCTGGTTAAGAGTGTCGACACGCTTCTTTTCAGCTTCATCGGCTGCGGCATTGGCTGCAGCCTCGTCCTTCATACGCTTGATTTCGGCATCGGTCAAGCCCGAAGAAGCCTCGATACGTATGCTCTGCTCCTTGCCTGTAGCCTTATCCTTGGCTGAAACGTTAAGTATACCGTTGGCATCGATTTCAAAAGTAACTTCGATCTGAGGTATGCCACGGGGTGCGGGAGCGATTCCGTCAAGGTGGAACTTACCAAGAGTCTTGTCATCCTTGGCCATGGGGCGCTCGCCCTGGAGAACGTGGATTTCAACTGAAGGCTGGTTGTCGGCTGCAGTTGAGAATGTTTCGCTCTTACGGGTAGGAATGGTAGTGTTGGCTTCGATAAGCTTGGTCATCACGCCACCGAGGGTTTCGATACCAACCGACAGAGGCACAACATCAAGAAGAAGCACATCCTTAACATCGCCTGAAAGCACACCGCCCTGGATGGCAGCACCTACGGCAACAACCTCATCGGGGTTTACGCCCTTGGAAGGAGCCTTGCCGAAGAACTTCTGAACGATTTCCTGAATTGCAGGTATACGGGTCGAACCGCCGACGAGGATTACCTCATCAATGTCCTTGGCCGAAAGGCCTGCATCCTTCAATGCCTGCTCACAAGGCTTTACAGTTGCCTGGATGAGCTTGTCGGCAAGCTGCTCAAACTTTGCACGGGTAAGAGTCTTTACCAAGTGACGAGGAACACCGTCGACAGGCATTATATAAGGAAGGTTGATTTCAGTAGTGGTTGAGCTTGAAAGCTCGATCTTGGCCTTTTCGGCAGCTTCCTTAAGACGCTGGAGGGCCATTGAATCCTTACGGAGGTCAACATTGTACTCCTGCTGGAAGTCATCGGCAAGCCAGTCGATGATTACATGGTCGAAGTCGTCACCGCCAAGGTGGGTATCACCGTTGGTTGACTTAACCTCAAACACGCCGTCGCCAAGTTCAAGAATAGAGATATCGAAAGTACCGCCACCGAGGTCAAACACGGCAATCTTCTGATCCTTGTTGCTCTTGTCAAGACCGTAGGCAAGTGCGGCTGCGGTAGGCTCGTTCACGATACGGCGCACCTTAAGACCGGCTATTTCACCGGCTTCCTTGGTGGCCTGACGCTGAGAGTCGTTAAAGTAGGCGGGCACTGTGATAACAGCCTCGTCGACACTCTGTCCGAGATAATCCTCGGCAGTCTTCTTCATCTTCTGAAGAATCATGGCCGAAATTTCCTGAGGAGTGTATTCACGTCCATCGACAAGCACACGTGCTGTTCCGTTATCGCCGCGGCCCACTTCATAAGGCACACGCTTAACTTCTTCAGACACTTCGTCAAATTTCTCGCCCATGAAACGCTTGATAGAGTATATTGTTCCTTCAGGGTTGGTGATTGCCTGACGCTTTGCAGGGTCACCTACCTTACGCTCGCCACCGGCAATGAATGCAACGATGGAAGGTGTTGTGTTACGTCCTTCGCTGTTAGGAATAACAACGGGGTCATTTCCTTCAAGTACTGCTACACAGGAATTGGTGGTTCCCAAGTCAATACCAATAATCTTTCCCATAATTCTATAATTTTATGTTTGTTTTTAAATTTCAATACAATTTCATGTCACACTTCCCATGGTGGGATTTCCGCGACATTCATAGGAAAAACAAATGATGTGCCAAAAAGGTTGGTGCATTGCCTATTTTAATATGTGACAAAAAGTTAAAGCTTTTCAAGGCACTGACACGCCTACTGACACAATTTCCTGAATCTGCCAAAAATTCACATTTTTCATGTTAAAATAATCGGCACAAATAATATATCTAAAATATCGCAAGTTCCACAATATTTATTAATTTCCCATCTTTTACAGTCCAAAAACGAGCAAACCCTTTTGTACATTGGCGTGAAGCCATGTGCAAAAGGGTCTATATATGTAGCACTGGAATGGGGTTATCTATATTTAACCTTTTTTAATATTAGCAATAATCTGTTTGATTTTCTGACGAGTAACAATCTCGGTGTCGAGTCTGAAGCCGGCTTTGGCATGTAGGTCATCGGTAAGATCATCCCGTGTGAAGTTAGGCTTGTAGCCTTCTCCCTTGACTATGTTCATAGTCATTGACCGTAGTTTCTCAATTATAGCGGAGGATGTGTATTTATAGTTCAGTTCCTTTTCCATTATTCTGAAGAGCAGTAGTGTGATAAAGCAGACAATGAAGTGGGCCCTTATGTGTTCCGCCGTCCAGACGAAGACGGGTCGACCCTTGAAGTCAGTCTTGATGACCCTGAAGGCATCCTCCGACTCCCAGCGGTTATGGTTCAGTTCGATGATTTTCGTCACATTGTCAGACAGATCCGTACATATCGCATAGAAGCCGTCATATTTTTCTTCTTCTGATATGGCGTCAAGATTCAGGGAGACGGTTCTGAATACCGCAACCTCGCCGTCTTCTGTGGCGTAGGTCTCGGAAAGGAACCTGTCAGGGCTCTTATAAGATTTGGTCAATGTCCTGTTTCCACGTGCATTGCTGTCAGCCTTGTCAATCTCGCGTTGACGCAGGAATCGGAGGTAGTCGCGGTATTTGTATGAAAATGTCACAATCAATCTTTGAGAGAACTTTGTCTTTTCATTGACAATCCAACGCTCGCGATAAAAAGTGCGGTCTCCGTAATAACGGGCAGTATCGGCATCAGTCAGGTCAAACTCCAGTTCATCCTCGTCTGCATCCCGGTACCGCTTGTCTTTTTGTACCGTGTCGGACTTTACAAGTTTCCATCCTGTCGGTTCCAGACACCAGTCCCTGAGATTATCCTCCAGTTTCTTTATTGACTGCACCGTTATGAATGATCTTTCTGCTGTGGAGTTATATGACCGGTTGCCTTCAGAAGAGAGACCTCCGTCTGTACAGACTACAATCTTGCTGACCCCCATCTTCTCAACTATAATCTTTTCAGTTGGAATCAAGGTAGTCTGTTCGTTGGCATTGCCGGGATTGATGCACATCGCAACCGGCATGCCGGAGTTGTCGATGAACATACCCATCTGTACGATGGGGTTCGGTCGATGTTCCTTGGAGACTCCGTACTTGCGTATACGTTCATGAACGTTCCCTTTTTTGTCTGTCACATAGTCCGGATCGGCAGATTCTCTCTCGAAAAAATAGTTGGTGCAGTCATAGTACATGACGGTCGTATCCCGTTCGACAACCTTTGACGAATTAAGGAAAAGTCTCTTCTGGATGTATTCACCGTGTCTGTCCAGGATATCCAGACTCCTGTAGATATGCTGTTTTTCTATATCAAAAGGCTCGATATAGCTTCCGCTCCTGCGATAATTACCTAGTTTTGAAGCCGGTCTCAAAAGCCGTTCGTAGACCATCAGCTCCAGAACTTTGTTGAAATCGAAGTCGAACTTATGTTTACGTGAGATTGCCTCGCATATCCTGTCCATCCCGACCTTATGGTACAGCCGTTTAAGAAACAGATATCCGCTCTCGCAACTCTGAGCCTCGCCTTTTTCAATAAGCTTTGTGGGCGACAGACGTGATATTATCACCTGCCGGCCCTCCTTCTCCTGTGCCGTAAGCCTGGCGATATATTCCCTGGCCCATTCAACAGGATCTCTGTCTCCGCATCTCTGACGAACTTCCTCAAGCGTTCCAAGGCGCTCATGGATTCTTGAGGTACTTTTGCCGTTCTTGTCCCTGTATGCCTTCTGTACATAAAGGATGGAAGTCTTTTTTGTCTTGGTTATTTTCAGCTTCATATTATGCCGCCCTGCCGTTGATTGCTACACGGTGCTACAAAGATAGTAATAAAATTTGACACGTGCAAGCGTGCCAGCAAAAAAGATTCATGAAAATGCAACTGTCAAACTACCGAGACCTCCGTCTGTACAGACTACAATCTTGCTGACCCCCATCTTCTCAACTATAATCTTTTCAGTTGGAATCAAGGTAGTCTGTTCGTTGGCATTGCCGGGATTGATGCACATCGCAACCGGCATGCCGGAGTTGTCGATGAACATACCCATCTGTACGATGGGGTTCGGTCGATGTTCCTTGGAGACTCCGTACTTGCGTATACGTTCATGAACGTTCCCTTTTTTGTCTGTCACATAGTCCGGATCGGCAGATTCTCTCTCGAAAAAATAGTTGGTGCAGTCATAGTACATGACGGTCGTATCCCGTTCGACAACCTTTGACGAATTAAGGAAAAGTCTCTTCTGGATGTATTCACCGTGTCTGTCCAGGATATCCAGACTCCTGTAGATATGCTGTTTTTCTATATCAAAAGGCTCGATATAGCTTCCGCTCCTGCGATAATTACCTAGTTTTGAAGCCGGTCTCAAAAGCCGTTCGTAGACCATCAGCTCCAGAACTTTGTTGAAATCGAAGTCGAACTTATGTTTACGTGAGATTGCCTCGCATATCCTGTCCATCCCGACCTTATGGTACAGCCGTTTAAGAAACAGATATCCGCTCTCGCAACTCTGAGCCTCGCCTTTTTCAATAAGCTTTGTGGGCGACAGACGTGATATTATCACCTGCCGGCCCTCCTTCTCCTGTGCCGTAAGCCTGGCGATATATTCCCTGGCCCATTCAACAGGATCTCTGTCTCCGCATCTCTGACGAACTTCCTCAAGCGTTCCAAGGCGCTCATGGATTCTTGAGGTACTTTTGCCGTTCTTGTCCCTGTATGCCTTCTGTACATAAAGGATGGAAGTCTTTTTTGTCTTGGTTATTTTCAGCTTCATATTATGCCGCCCTGCCGTTGATTGCTACACGGTGCTACAAAGATAGTAATAAAATTTGACACGTGCAAGCGTGCCAGCAAAAAAGATTCATGAAAATGCAACTGTCAAACTACCGTGACACAATTTCCTGAATCTGCCAAAAATTCACATTTTTCATGTTAAAATAATCGGCACAAATAATATATCTAAAATATCGCAAGTTCCACAATATTTATTAATTTTGCACAATAATCCGTAGCTTCAGCGTTTTATGCGATGTCGACTCGGCTTTTTTCAAGTTAACTTATATAATGAACCATATTTAAAACATTTTCAAAATGAACATTTCTCACATCGAACACGTGGGCATAGCCGTTCCCAGCTTGGACGAAGCTATACCTTTCTACGAGAACATTCTTGGCCTTAAATGCTTTGCCATTGAGGAAGTTGCCGACCAGAAAGTGCGTACAGCCTTCTTCAAAGTAGGACAAACCAAAATCGAGCTTCTTGAAGGCACAAGCGACGACAGTGCAATATCCAAGTTCATCGCCAACAACGGCGGTCGCGGCGGCATCCAGCACATAGCATTCGCTATGGAGGACGGTGTAGCCAACGCTCTTGCCGAAGCTGAGGAAAAAGGCTGCCGCCTTATCGACAAGGCTCCCCGCAAGGGTGCCGAAGGCCTCAACATCGCATTCCTCCACCCGAAGTCGACCTGCGGTGCGCTCATCGAGCTTTGCGAAGACCCCAACAAATAAAATCAAGGTCGGCGCAATGCCGGCTAAATAACAACATTTCCAAAGGAAAGAAATAGACATGAGCAATCAACTCGAAAAAGTTCAGGAGCTAATTGCATTACGCAACGAAGCTCGTTTAGGTGGCGGCGAAAAAGCCATCCAGAAACAACACGATAAAGGTAAGTACACGGCACGTGAACGCATTGCCCAGCTGCTCGACGAAGGTTCGTTTGAGGAACTCGATATGTTTGTTCGCCATCGTTGCACCAACTTCGGCCAGGAGAAGAAAAGCTACCTCGGCGACGGCGTGGTGACAGGTTACGGAACAATCGACGGCCGTCTTGTGTACGTATTTGCACAGGACTTCACCGTATTCGGCGGCTCACTCTCGGAAACCATGGCCTTGAAGATATGCAAGATCATGGACATGGCCATGAAGATGGGCGCTCCCGTCATCGGTCTTAACGACTCTGGAGGTGCACGTATCCAGGAAGGCATCAACGCGCTTGCCGGATATGCCGAAATTTTCCAGCGCAACATCATGGCATCGGGTGTAATACCTCAGATTTCAGGTATTCTCGGTCCCTGCGCCGGCGGTGCAGTTTACTCTCCAGCCCTCACCGACTTCACCATCATGACCAAGGGCATCTCCTACATGTTCCTCACCGGTCCCAAGGTAGTGAAGACCGTTACCGGCGAAGATGTAACTCAGGAAGCTCTCGGCGGCGCCAATGTTCACGCCTGCAAGAGCGGTGTTGCACACTTTGCAGCCGAAGACGGCGAAGAGGCTCTCAAAATCATCCGCAAGCTCTTCAGCTTCATCCCGCAGAACAACCTTGAAGAGCCCCCGTTGGTTGAGTGCACCGATCCCATCGACCGTCTTGAGGATTCACTCAACGACATAATCCCCGACAGTGCAACCAAGCCCTACGACATGTATGAGGTAATCGGCGCAATCATCGACAACGGCGAATTCCTCGAAATCCAGCGCGACTACGCCAAGAACATCATCGTAGGTTTTGCCCGCATGAACGGCCAGTCGGTAGGTATCGTAGCCAACCAGCCCAAATATCTCGCCGGCGTGCTTGACAGCAACGCCTCACGCAAGGGCGCACGCTTCGTTCGCTTCTGCGACGCATTCAACATTCCGTTGGTAACACTCGTCGATGTTCCCGGATTCCTTCCCGGTACAGGCCAGGAGTACAACGGCGTAATCCTGCATGGAGCCAAGCTTCTCTACGCTTACGGCGAAGCCACAGTGCCCAAGGTAACCGTGACACTGCGCAAGAGCTACGGAGGAAGCCACATCGTGATGAGCTGTAAGCAGCTCCGCGGCGACATGAACTACGCATGGCCTACCGCCGAAATCGCCGTTATGGGCGGTGCAGGTGCAGTAGAGGTGCTCTATGCCCGTGAAGCCAAGGAATCGGACGATCCCGCAAAGGTTCTCGCCGAGAAGGAAGCCGAATACAACAAGCTCTTCTGCAACCCCTACAATGCAGCAAAGTACGGCTACATCGACGATGTAATCGAACCCCGCAACACTCGTTTCCGCGTAATCCGCGCTCTTCAGCAGCTCGCCACCAAGAAAGTGACCAACCCCGCCAAGAAGCACGGCAATATTCCTCTATAAACGACACGCAATGAAAAAGAGAATATTATTATTGCTCGTTGCAGTCATCACCCTGAGTGCCGCATCCTACGCCCAAGGGCGACGCGGATTGCGCATCAACGAGGTGATGGTGCAGAACGACAGCAACTATGTCGACGACTACGGCCTTCACCATGCATGGATAGAGCTGTTTAACTCGACTTATGCACCGATGGAGATATCGAGTGTGTATCTTACCAACAATCCCGACAAGCCCAAGATGTACCCCGTGCCCCTGGGCGATGTCAACACCGAGATACCTCCCCGCCAGCATGTAGTGTTCTGGGCCGACGGAGAGCCCAACAAGGGCACCTTCCACCTCAGCTTCGAGCTTGAGCCCGGACAGGACAACTGGATAGGTATATACGACGCCAACGGAGTGACACTCATCGACTCGATAACCATCCCCGCCTCACTTGAAGCCAACACAACCTACGCCCGCAAAGTCGACGGCGCAGGCAGTGGCGCCGAGGCATGGGAAGTGCGCGACGGCAGCGACCTGCTCTACATAACCCCGAGCAGCAACAACATCATCATCGACACCAACTCAAAGGTGGAAATGTTTGCCGAAACCGACGGACACGGATTCGGACTGTCGATCATGGCGATGTGCATCGTGTTCAGCGCCCTGTTGCTCCTTAGCCTCTGCTTCTACGGCATAAGCCGCATAGGAGCACGTATATCGCAGACCAACAAGGCACGTTCGCAAGGACTCGAAACCAAGGCTCTGGCCAAGGAAGAGCGTCCGGCCCACGACTCGGGCGAGGAAATCGCCGCAATCGTAATGGCACTGCACGAACACCTCAACACCCACGACAAGGAAAGCACAATCCTCACCATAAACAAGGTGAGAAAGAGCTACTCGCCGTGGAGCTCCAAGATCTACGGACTCCGCGAGATTCCCCGTCGTTAATTCTCCACTATAATTAAAGTATACATTAAATACTCGTTTTAACAATTACCACAAAATGAAAGAATATAAATATAAAATCAACGGTAACACTTACAACGTGGGGATTGGCGACATCGTCGACAACGTGGCCGAGGTTCTCGTAAACGGAATGCCCTACAAAGTAGAGCTTGAAAAGAAGCAGGGCCCCGTAAGCATCGTATCGGCTCCGCGTCCCTCGGCTGCCCCGCGCACAGCTACAGGCGAAAAGGTAGTAAGCAAGCCCAATGTAAGCGCCGGAGGCTTCCAGATAAAAGCTCCCCTGCCCGGAACCATCCTGTCGATCAACGTAAAGGTGGGCGACACCGTTTCGGCATCCGACACAGTGCTCATGCTTGAGGCCATGAAGATGGAAAACGCCATCCATGCAGGCCGCGACGGAAAGGTGGCATCGGTCAATGTAAGCGCCGGCGACTCAGTGCTTGAAGGAGCCGTGCTCATCACTCTGGATTAAGCATAACCGAAGAGAACAAATATCACGAATTTACAATCCAATTAGAATCTCAAGATTATGACTTTCCACGAATTCATGGCTATCAACTTCCATCAGTTCTGGGAGCTGACAGGCTTCGCCAATGCCACCTGGCAACACCTGGTGATGCTTGTCGTGGGTCTGTTCTTCATCTGGCTTGCCATCAAGAAGAACTTCGAGCCCATGCTTCTGGTGCCCATCGGATTTGGTATACTTATAGGTAATATCCCCTTCAACGCCGAAGCCGGACTTGAAATCGGCATCTACGAAGAAGGCTCAGTGCTCAACATCCTTTACAACGGCGTAAGCGCCGGATGGTATCCCCCGCTAATCTTCCTCGGAATCGGTGCGATGACCGACTTCTCGGCCCTCATCGCCAATCCTAAGCTCATGCTCGTAGGCGCAGCCGCACAGTTTGGTATCTTCGGAGCCTACATGGTGGCTCTCGCATTGGGATTCGCCCCCGACCAGGCAGGTGCAATCGCAATCATCGGAGGTGCCGACGGCCCCACCGCCATATTCCTTTCATCAAAGCTCGCCCCCAACTTGATGGGTGCAATCGCAGTATCGGCCTACTCCTACATGGCCTTGGTACCGCTCATCCAGCCGCCAATCATGCGACTGCTCACAACCAAGCACGAGCGATTGATAAAGATGAAGCCCGCACGCGCCGTGTCGCAGAACGAGAAGATCATCTTCCCCATCGTAGGACTTCTGCTCACCTGCTTCGTAGTGCCTTCGGGTATTCCGTTGCTCGGTATGCTCTTCTTCGGTAACCTGCTCCGTGAGTGCGGTGTCACCAACCGTCTTGCCAAGACAGCAAGCAACGCCCTCACCGACATCGTTACAATACTTCTCGGTATGACCGTAGGTGCATCGACCCAGGCGTCGGAATTCCTCACACTCGACACAATCTTCATCTTTGCACTTGGATTCATGGCATTCATCATTGCATCGGCATCGGGCGTACTGTTCGTAAAGCTGTTCAATCTTGTATTGCCCAAGGGCAAGAAGCTCAACCCGCTTATCGGTAACGCCGGCGTATCGGCAGTTCCGATGTCGGCCCGAATCTCCAACAACCTTGGTCTTGAATATGACCCCAGCAACTACCTGCTCATGCACGCCATGGGCCCCAACGTTGCAGGTGTTATCGGTTCGGCCGTGGCAGCAGGTGTGCTCCTCGGATTCCTTGCATAACAAACTTCTAAATATCAATGCGGCGGTTATTGCTTAAATGCGTTTCCGCCGCATTGTTTACCCAACCAATGTTTGTCACCTATTGTCTTCAGATAATAAATGTTAATAAACGCTTCAATTTAAACCAATTTTAGGTTTACCGCGTTTCCCTCCAAAGCATAAGTGCATATTAACTATTAATGCAAAAAATTTTCAGAATTTTGTATGTACTGAAATTATGATTACAAAACAGGTTATCGACGAACTATATAAGAAATACGCCAAATTGCCCCCGGGCATTGAACATCTTGACATAGGGCTGCTCTTCGACTACGCGTCGGAGCATCACAATGTCGAGATTGACGAGGAGGGACACATCGTAATCGGGAGTCTTGACCCCATGTCGCCATTTCACAAAATAGCGCTTGAACGCGTGCACGGCTTCTCGCAATTTGAAGAAACAATAGCGATTGTGCTCCACAGCTCAATCATATTCCTCAACAAAAACGACATGGGAGTAAACGTTCACCTGAAAGCCAACCCGCCCACCGTGTGGGAAAAGCTCAAATGGTGGTTTCACAAAAACTGACACCCTATTAAGTGCAATACATGAGGATGTGAATCGATCGACATATACCCAATCACCATTGGGTATATTTTTATTTTCGGCCGAAAAACACTGCTACAATATTTTGAAAATACAAAAACAAAGCGTATCTTTGCAGTCGCAAAAGCCCAGGTGGCGGAATGGTAGACGCGCTCGTTTCAGGTGCGAGTGCTGCGAGGCGTGCAGGTTCGAGTCCTGTTCTGGGCACCACAAAAGCGACTTAATAAAGTGAATATCACCAAGTTAAGTCGCTTTCTTTTATTTTTACGTGCATATTACGTGCAAAAGGCCTGCACGCAACTTTGAGTTAGGTTCACTCTTCTTCGTAATAGTAAGAGTAGTCGATGCCTTTCATGAACATTTCGCGGTCGTTGATTTTGTCGGTCAAGGCTCCTTCGAGCAGCGTTTTTATATGTGTGGAGTCGACAACGCTCTCTCGCATCGCTGTCAGATATTCGTTCTTATCAATCCGGCTCCAGTCCACGCAGCGTTTGAGCGAGCGGCGGAGCATCAGGTCGAGCCAGATGCGTGTGCTGCGCCCGTTGCCCTCCATAAACGGATGTACCACGTTCATCTCCACATACTTGTCGGCAATTTCGTCAAGCGTCGTTTCCGGCATTCCCTCAATGGTCGGTATGATGGTCGGAAAATGGAGGCAATTCGCAAAAGTGAAACCTCCCTTTGATATATTCTTGTTCCTGATTTGTCCGGCAAACTCATATAGGCCGCCGAACAAGTAGGCATGAATCTGTTGCAGGCATTTCATACTGCCCGGTTCAAGAGAGTTCAGCAGTCCGCTTTCAAACAAAGTGTATGCTTTCTTTCGGCTCTGACCGTCAATGGTATTATCACTATAGGTAAACCAGTCGAGAAACCCGCTCGCCCGGTTATTGGGATAATGCTTGGCAAGAAGGATAACGCCATCGCTATTCAGAACATCAGCAATACGCTGTTTGCCATCCGGGGCCTCGAATTTGAACCCGTGAGTGGGACTCACGAGTTGAACACCTTCCTGTTTCAGCTTACGTTTAAGCCAACGCCAATAGTTGCCGGCCTTTGTATAGTCCGGCTCATTATTGATAGCGCGCACCACATCCGTAGCCGAGAACCACCAGCAGTTATTCTCGTCATCCCAAACCGCCCTCACCTCGCGATCATTGAAAAATCGTATCGACTTCTTACTCATTGTCTGTTTCCAGTTTTATAGACTTCAATTCTTTAGTGAGAGATGGACGGAACCTATATTCCTGCAATAGAAATTCGACAATTTCCTTTTGCGTTTTTGAATACCCAAGTTCTGACAACGATTCCAGGTCTGCTCTGAAATATGAGTACTTGGAAGAATTGACTTTTTTCTTTGGGGGGAAACGGTCGGCAGCGTATGCACGGACTGTACGGATTAGGATCGCCTGCATTTCTTCAAAATGAGTTTGACGCAATGATCCGGCGTACTTTAACGGAGTCCGATAATCAGTCGAATCCTTTGCCGTTGCTTCCGACACGAGACGGAATAACCAGTCAAACTCACCTTCCTCTATGAGGAATGGGGCGATTTCATCAATGACATTATAACCGGTTGCCTTTGAGAGCAGATTATGGTAGAATGCGTTCCATTTGTCCCCGTCAACAAGTTCCTTGAGTTGATGATAGAATTTTGCTTTATCGTTGTAGCTGTTATAGAACAGGCGTTTGAGATTATCTATACGTTCTTCCAATGTGCCATGTTCCACAAGAAGTTGCTGTTTAAGTTCAAGCCAGTTCGGAGTCTTTGGCGAATAGAAGTAAGAGCCATTGTCCTTGATTGCCTGCGCCCTGTCGAGCAGGAGGATAGCCTCAAGCCAGTTGTCGGCATCAAGCAACTCATTATAATATTTCAGGCAGACTTCAGGATACTGTATTTCATCCTCCATATATTGGCGAGCTTCATCTGCAAGACCCATTGAACGGATAAAATCAATTTTACGGCACACCCACGTCCCTGCCTCATCACCCAGATTCTCGTCAATCAGAGCATCGTATATTCCACACGTAACTTCATCGTTGTCGCGTCTGAGTGCGATAAGTTCAAGAATAAAATCGTATGGCGAACCAATGTAGTCGTCTATCACATCCTTCTTTTTAGCAGCTTTAATGAGTTTTTCTAAAGAATTCAGAATATCGTGGCTGACATCCTCGCGAATCATAAGAAGTCCGACAATGTTTCCCAATACATCCATTATATCCTGAATACTGCCGGAAAAATCATCGCCATACCAATCATCACCGTAAAAATCCTCATCAGTCACCTGCATACCGACCTCTTTGACTATTACGTCACACAGGTCATATAGCTTCTCGGTAGACAGCGAGTCTGCGTTTTCGCTCCATGGCTTTATCAAGTCATTATAGACATTGCTCCAGTCAGTCGCTTCTCTCACTTCATGGCGCGAGAAGAACTCTTTTGTCTCGCGGTTTACGGCCTGACTGAGTTTGCGGGCGAAATCCACATTTTCTACCGAAGGGCAGAGGCAATTTCGGATATAATCCTTGAAATCAGAATGTTTGTTGGCCCATCCTGAAACAATATCGCGCAAATCGTCTTCGTTCGCATGGGCAATCAATTGCGATATATCTTTAGATGTATTCATTTTTCTTTTGTTTATTTCTTGGAGCGGAGTCGCTTTTGTTCGGCTTCAAAGGCTTCGAGGAAGTGGATTTCGACCGGGGATAGTTGATACTGGGTACGCTCACGGAATTTGTCGTATTCCTCATTGGCTTTCAGCTTGGCAACTTCGGCCGAGACGCATCCGGCATGGTTCAGTAATTCCTTACCCGACAGCTTCAGGAAATCGTCGAGCTTCTGAATCCAGTCTTTCATATACATCGGCACATGGCTCTTGGCCTGAAGTTCGGCAAAGTCAAGATATAGGTTGACGATTCGGTTCAGCATATCTACCTCCTCTTCTGCGAGATAATTCTTCGCAATCTCAGCCTCATGTTTGGTAGGCATGGCACCTCGCCATGTTGTCAAACCCATGAAATCCTTTTCGGCATTGGCACGGTCATAGATAACCTCTGCGGCAGTATGTCCGTGTGCGGCAAAGTGCATTTTGTTCTGAACAGTCTTGAAGAACTGTTGGGTGATGGCGGTGCGAGGGTCATAGTCGATGCTGAGGGCGTAAATTTCAAGTACCTTGCGATAGAACACCTTTTCAGAGCTGCGTATATCTCGGATTCTCGCCAGCAGCTCATCAAAATAATTTCCTTGTCCGGCATTTTTCAGCAGGTCATCATTCAGCGCAAACCCCTTTATCATATATTCCTTCAGCACCTGAGTAGCCCACTGCCGGAACTGCACACCACGATGAGAGTTGACACGATAACCCACGCTGATAATCATGTCAAGATTATAAATGGGAATCTTACGCTCAACCTGCCGTTTCCCTTCCGTTTGAACTTGTGCAAAAAATGCACAAGTTGAATCGGCGGTTAACTCACCTTCATCGTAGATTCTTTTGATATGACGTTGTATAGTTGAGCGGTCGCGCTGAAACAACTCCGCCATCTGGTCTGCAGTGAGCCACACAGTCTCATTTGAGAGCCGAACCTCAATCTTCGTCTCTCCGCCCTGCGTCTGGAATAATATTATCTGTCCGTTATCCATTTACAAATCGTATAGTTTATGTTTGTGACCGCGTTTTAGTTCGAATTCATACTCTCGTACCAATGACTCTTTTTCCTCTGTAAGATATTGAATATGCTCAAGATAATTTATTTTATCTTTCAATTTTCTTATCTCTACAATTAGCGATTCCAGAAACTCAATCCTACATTTTATGGCAGGTGCAAAACTATCTCCGCCAGTCATTGAATGAGGGAATAAATCTAATTGCCGAAAATCGGTGAGGTTGGTATTGGAAGAAATGAATGTAATGTAATGACGGATTCTAAAAGAACCCATATATGACGATATTATCTCAAAAATAATACTGGAAATATTACTGTTTTGGCAGTATTTATATATCATATCATCTATGAAATTTGCAGCAGTATCATCCTTTAGATTACAAAAGAACGAATATAAATTCTCTTTTTCGCTATATGGAAAATAGGCCATAGCACCATAATACTGTAGTGTCGACTCAATAACTATGGAATAGTTCTCAATATCCCATATAAACTCATAGGGATGGATTTGATACTTAGTGACAAATGTTGGAAAGGCTTTACAACATTCGACCCAAAACTGCGGTGATATTTGCAATAAATACTTAAGTAATTTATGGTTATAATCAAATTTATCTTGACTTTTAATAGCACTGATGTATGCATATTTGACAAGATCTGTTTTTGATTGATGTCGTTTGCAAAATTTCAACAAAAACTCTTCTGATCCAGCAATAGACATAGCATTGCGAATTCTGTATATCAGAGCAGCCATTATGGAGCGACATCCATTATCAAAACTCTCAGCGGAAAAATATCTATTACATAAACCATCTATGGTAAACCACTCTAAAGAGTGATGACGTATAGCTTTACAAAAATCCGATGCAGAAACCAGAGATGATGCATTATCAATAATAACGATATAAGCCAACAATAAGTCTGATTTTAGATTAAGCCTTTGAGACCCAATAAATCCAACAAGCTCTGCTAAATCATGTCCCTTACTATAATACGTTGAAATAATTCGAGTTGGTATAAAATACAATCCTTGATCAATACAGTATTGCCAAAGTTCAAATCCACTTTCCTGACTTAGTTCAAAAGCACATTCAATTACATATGATATCCTAACGTCATCTCCGATATTTTTGTAATGTGAGATATGTGCAATATCTTTACAAAAATTTATGAGTTCGGTGACTGATTTTGTTTTTATTATTTGAGCAATATTTTCTCGTTCAAAATCATATAATCTATTACATCTCTGTTTTCTAACCTTGCTTATCTGACAGTCCAGAAGATAATGCCTATTTGCCTTAGACCAATCTATCTGAAGTAGGTCTTTCCCCATAATAGCTTTTATTCTCTGACGAAGAGTTTCCAGATTCTTACACACATTGAAATCTTCTGTGATATTAAGTTTGCTAACACAATCGTTTATAAAATCCAATTCAGCACTTATTAGCTTTCGGGCAATAGATTTTACTTCATAGAAATCTTCATAAAGATCACTTAATAATACTGACTGATTTAAATTAACGATATTGCTATTAATCCATTCCCATATTCTTTTACGATTGGTCTTCAGTTCATCAGTGATAACTACTGCATAACGTCCGATTACGAAGTTCCTTCCTTTTATGCGTGAATATTGGTATGAAAACTTAAGAAATGATGGCAATACGCAGCTAGCTAATATGAAGCCAGTTTCACTCTCCTTTGATAAATCTATGAGAACTTCAATGATATTCGTTTCACGTTTGTATGAATTGGCATAGTCAATATCATCATATATCCAATGTTCTGATATTATTTTTACGGCACTTTCCATTTTATTAGGATGGCTTTTCAAAAACTCAACTATGAGAGCTAATGCCGTGGCGGTATCAGATTCCTCTGAATGAGAGAAATTAGAAAGTATGGAAAGAATTATATCAGAATTTACATAAGAATGACTAAAATCATCAAATTTATTTTCTTTAATTAAATTCTTAATGTAAAGAAAAGTCAATGCAGGAATCGCACCACTAAATACTTCTAAGAACTCGCATTTTTCTCGTTCTTCTTTGATAGAAACAGACAGACTTTTCCATGCATCGGAGATAGAACTTCGCGAGAAATCTATCACCTCCTTTTTATGGAAACAATTCCATACGGAAAATATACTATCTCTCAATCGTTCTCTTCGATTATGCAGGTTCTCAATTAGATTCGACAAACTTAGTTCTTTAAGGACATAGAAACATTTATAGAATGCATAAGTTCCAAAATTTTGATCCTCTATAGTAGCAATATCATCATCTGTTATACTAATACATTCCAAATCATCAAGCTTACGACATATAGATTTAAACTCTGACGATTCAAGACCAAAAACGTGTTCAATTTGATCTAATAATGAAGTCTCCTCTAAATCAACAACTTTGTAAAAAGAAATAATTGCAACTACCTTGATTAGCTTACAATCCGTACAATCCGAAATTAAACGCTCAAAGAAAGGTTTGTAATATGCGTCATAAACCCCTTCCACATTAATTAAATCGTTATACTTTTTTCCAGCCAAAGCAATTTGAGCACACATCACTGCTAATCTGATATTCTTACCAGTGATATTATTAATGCGTTTGTGCCACAGTGCATTAGTAATACCAAACGATGTAAGAATTTTTGATGCAAGATCTTCCGGAGATTCTGACATTGCAATTTGCTCAACTTTTACCAAATTAGAACATTTTGTAATTACGGAATCAAGAGCATAACTGCGAACTGTCGCAATAAATTTAACATTACTATTGAGGGTATGCTCATAAAACTCGATTGCCTCATCCCAAATGGCAGTTCTATTTGCATCATCTATAATGAACAAGTATGAGACATTTTTATCAACATTATCCAGCGTTTCTCTTATATTACGATTCTTTTCCTCAATAACAAAAGCTTCCGTCCCAGTCATATCTGAAAAGGCTTTCGCAATTTCAATTGCATAGCGTGTTTTACCCATCCCAGGCTCTCCAGAAATTATGAGAAAATCATTGGCTTTCAGTAATTCTAATCCTTTTGAAATTGGCTGTGCGTCAATCTCAAAATATGGATTATTAATTGGTGTTAAGTATGAAAACTTTGTAGAGGAGAAACGCTTAATAAAAGAATCAATTTCTACTAAATTGGGGAATGTTACAATCCCTAAATACTCTTGCAGTATTCTTGGGACTTGCCGCAGTTTAGTAGCGATATCATCAATTGAGAATATCGTTAATTTTATATCGGGATATTGTTTCCAAAGGTATGTTCTTAGATTGTCTTGAATATCTATCGCAATTCGTTGATTAGAAACCAATACAATCTCTTTTATTTCATCAATAGGGATTCTTGTTTTCTTGATATTAATACAAGAATCAATATCGTTTTTTAATTTAGCAACAAACTGGTTCTTTGGACGATTTGATTGTGTTGTATATTCAATTAAAACCTTTCCATCAGACATCGTAAAGACAGTATCGGGACTTCCTTTTACTGTTTTGACTTGTCCTTCTTTTGTTCCTCGAGATTCAATATTTATCGGTTTATAAATAGCCCTTAATAGCTCATCTCCCAATTGCTGGAAGAGAGCAGCACTCATTTGGCCTAATGGACCAATTATATCGGAGAGGATGGCCATATTTAAATTTCTTCAATATCCCAATTAAGTGTATTCTTTACGTGTTTCTGAAAAGCTGGGAACTGATTACCCCACTGATGACTTACAGCAAAAACTATCCCATCTGCACTTTTCAGGATGTTTTCCGGTTCAAGGTAATAACGATGCTCTGCATCTTGTCCCGCATCAATTCGGTTTTGAATTTCTACTAAGGGTCTTACAACGCCATAGCTTCCTTGTAGTAAATCAGGAAACACCTCTTTAATTTTTGAGAAGGTGGCCTGAGGATGTTCTGAAACATAATTCTTTACAACGGTAAGAACCGTTGCTCGTTTATTCATCGGTACACCACCATTCAGCGAGAACATAGCACGCTTTCCTTTCATTGTCTCAACTGGACTCGTAGATGTCGATTGTCCTTGATTCATAACTTTTACGCTTATGCCAAGATAGTCTGCGACTTGACGAATCATTTCAATCTTAGTATCGTTGCTCATGTTGACATAAATCCACCAACCGTCTACATTTTCTTGCCACTTGTAATTATCTTCCGTAACACGCTGTTTTCGACCTACAAGGGGAAAACCTGCAAAAATACGATTCTCAAATGTCGCTACACGAGGTAGCTTCATATGCTTCAATGCATCAATGAACGTATCTTTGCCATTTCCGGTGCATATATAGCCATCTGCAAATTCAACACGAAAAGGAGTGCTTGCGCTTCTGTTTATGCCCGTAGCTGTAACTATATGAGGTATTTTGGGTGAAATTTCCACAGCATCGGGGAGGACATCGGAGATGTTGCGCTTGCGTGATAGGCTAACTTTAAGAGGAGTTCCGGGAACATAGTCAACGACTAAGACCAGTTCACGCTGAACTTGCGCTAAAGCCGGTTCAATCTTTTCGGTGAGAGTCGGGAGAATCTCGGTGCGAATGAGATCCTCTTCAAGTTTCGCGGCTTCCTGTTTAAGCCGCTCATCAATAGGGAGATTAAGCTTACGCAGATTCTCCATTGTGATATATAGTTCGCTCAGTGTTGACATGTTCTAACTAAACTACCGATTGGATACCAATTAAATAACGTAGACACATACTTAACCTTTGATACGTCTGAAGTCCGGGCCTCAATGCAGCTATAATGACATTCATATAGTTTGTCATTAGAAATGGATTATTAGATATCATACTTAAGGTATTTCTAGAATAATCCAACCAATACCTAAATTGGTTCTCCTGCAAACTGTTACCTCGACGCATTAAATCAAGCCCCTGCCTAATAACGCCATCAAGAAGTATATAATTATTATTCATTGTTACCTCCTTCCCGATGCATCTGATCTAATTCCTCAACACTCATTATATCTGTAGAGTCCATGGCTTTTGAGGCTGCATCTGTTGAAATTTTATTCTGACGATTCAATTTAAGATTTACACCGAACCCCTCGAATTTCTCAAAAAGGGGAAGAATTAAAAGAATCAGCCAAAACACAAAGATGACGTTAAATCCATTAAATTTAGGTGTGAAAGTCAAATCTCTGCACTCTTCAAAATGTATAAATAGATAGATTGAACTACCGACAAATAGAATCGCATACCAAAGACGCTGCAACCAATACCCCAAAAACTCTATTGCATTTTCTATACGTTTGCAAAACTTCGGATATGAAGTTTTCTTAAACCACAGGTGATGGAATAGAAACCACGAAATTATGAAGGTTGCTAAAACAGATATTACTACAATCCACCAGACGGTAGATACCGGTATCATTTCAGCGTTTGCATTACAATATGGACACATATAATTTATTACTCAGTTATTGTTATACATTTTACTTGAAGAATATTTATCCATATCCTCTTTTGTTCTTCAGCATTGAGATCGATTTGGACTGATACCTTTTCCTTCTCATCTTCGGCTAGAGGGGAGATTTCTAACAACGCCTTATTGACTTCTTTATAGCGTTCTTTTGCTCCATCTATTGTCTTAATTGATATAGTGGGAATTTTCCAAAAGCCATTGCATAAATTAGTAACAATTACATAATCTCGCTCGTACATATACCTTATAGAGTCATGTGTCAGAGATTTAACCAATGAGTTCGGAGCGATGGAACATAGCCATTCGCCAAATGCTTTCATATAATCACGATTGTCCATAAGTGTCTATATTAAACAATTCATACTCTTCACGAGAGATTGGTGTTTGTGGATCAATGATGAGGACTTCATCGTAGATCAAATTGTAGAGATGATATACAATGATATCTATTAATGACTCGTTGGATGAAGTATCAACTGTGGGATTTTTTTGTTTTTCTTCAGTAACATTGGTTACTAAATCATGGAGTAATTCCTCTTGTCTTCTATCTAATCTAGGTATTGGGAGATTTTCAACCTCATAACTATTGACGTTGCTATTAGTACTGAAACATCTGAAATACCAATTCATTGCCTTTGAATTTAATATCGCTAGCAATGCAACTAAATCAATCTCATCACATGGGACTATATAGTTACATGAATGAGCAAGGTAATATCCACTCGGCACAAGTGCACTAACGAGTCTAACTTTATCGTTTGCACCTGTCATACCTTGCATTACTATACGAGGACTTGTATGATGTTGAGATTTCTCGGAAGTGCCAAATCTAGATAAGTATTTTGGTTCATCCACATATTCAATGACACCCTGACTCATATTAAAAGTATAGTAGTAACGTTGAATCGATGCTCCTTTTAATATTGCTGGAAATGCAGGATTCTTCGTAAAATATTCCTTGTGAACAGACACGTTGAGTTCTCCTTGGTAGCAATTTAAATGTATATCATTCTTCTTTGCCATTTTAGCAATTAAAGGAATGTTAGCCAAGGCCAATCTAGGAATACTATAGTTTACGGGATCTATTGATTGAATGTCATTAAATGAGAACCGAGTTTTAAGACCAGATGTCATATGCCTATCATCCCAAAAATTCACAGTGAAACTTTCAGACGAAGAGAGGCCTTTTTGGGCACATAATATACACACGCTCATTTTTGCACTTTCAAAAACGCGTTTCTTTTTATTATCACGCTCTGGGAAAGAATCGAGTCCAATAACCTTATGAGTCGAAAGAATATCGCGTCTTAACAGCGTTGCCTGTTTATCAGCCAAAAATGAGTTCTGAAATATTAAATCCACAATACCATTCGGTTTACACAAAATATTAAAAGCGCTAGCGACAAAAACCTTATATGCGTTAAGCTTTCCCCCAAACGCAGATTTATATTCTCGAATAGCTTTTAGAATTGGCAAATCCGATGTATTTGTACCCTCATATACTATATACGGCGGATTCCCAATAACAATGTCAAAACCGGAGGCATTAGCATCATCACTAAAGATATTGCTAAATACAATTTTCCAGTCAAAGAATTTAATGTCAATCTGTGCTCTATCTGCTAAAGAGGTTGCAGGTGTAGTCAACGAAGTTATAAGATTATTCAGGGCAAAAAGGCTTTTACTCTTAACTTCTTCAATCGCACGAGCTTGTTTGGCTTTCTTTAACGCCTTTCCGGATAACTTTTTATCCTCAAATATATCAGATTCAATTCTACTTTCTACCTGAGCATTAGCTTTATCAATGCCAAGTTGAACTTTAAGAATATCCAGTATCTTACATTTGATTTCTATTTCGCGTTGGAATTTCTTATCTCCGTTCAAGTCAAATAAATCGTTTTGAAAAAGATGAAGCTCTTTCTTAAGTTTACCAAGTCTTGTGCTGCCTTTCGGTTTTTCTGGTAGTGCTATATATTCATCGTTAAATGTAGTGATAAGAGAGTTGCCACGCACAATCCTGTAATCAAGATTAGGAAGCGGGAGTTTTTGTTGTTCCTCCAAAAGAATGGCAAGCCAAAATCTGAGTCGAGCAATGTCAACCGCTCCTTGTTCAATATCGACCCCGTATATATTATCCCGAATAATAGCCTTCTTCACTTCGAGAGGATTAAACGGTTCTGATTCTTTAAGGAAGCCATATAGGTGCTGACGCGCAGTAAAAAGGATATTGAGAATGCCCATGGGGAATGCCCCGGAACCAATTGCCGGATCGCATACAGTTATCTCTTTAAGAAGCTTATAAATTGCTCTCGCATTATCCTTATTTTGCAGAGCATGATTGACAAGACCCTGATTAATCAAGTCTTCGATATCCGGGTGAAGCGATTCGGCTGTATGAGTCTTTAGATGTTCAATAATGCTCTGGCGACACATATACTGAACTATCTCTTTAGGAGTATAGAAAGCTCCCTTGTCTTTATTATCTTCAAGAAGACTTTCGAATACACGTCCTAACATTTCCGGGTCAATGCCAATTTCAGCATCATCCGGATCATTCTCGTCAATAGTGAAATTATATTCTCCTAAAAACTTAAACAGTTCTTGGAATAGCTTTTTAGGGAACTTGACAGTGAGTTTATCTTCACGTGTCTGTTCGAAAAGGCCTCCGTTGAGATATGGAATTTCGTTCCATTCATCTGCTAAATCTGTATTCCATCCATTTTTTGCAAATATTTCCTTGCGTTTTTCAGGTGGAGTATTCAGCACACCAAAGAATAAAGGTTCTAGAACGGCATCAAGGAAGTCATCCTGAAGAGGAGACGATTGATAAAGATTCTGCAAAAAGTTTCGGTCGTTATTCATCCAACCTTTCCTTTGCAGGAAGCAGAGGAATGTCAGACGACCAAGCATCTTCTTAACGTAATCTCTTACTCTTTTATTATCATTCTTGAATTGCGAGAAAATTTCAGTGTTAGGGTCTTCTTTTTTTACTTCCTCCCACTTGTTTTTAATTTTCTCGTATCGTTTTCCAGTGATATATTGGACAAAATCAGCATAGATATCACGGTATTTACCGAAAAACTCATTGCTTAGAGTCGCAACGGAGAATGCTTTTTCAAAGTCTTCATTATTACGTGGACTTTCAGCAAGAGTTTGAAAGCGCTCGGCTGCGGTACGACCATGGTAGCCTTTGCCAAAAACGTAAGTGTAGCGTTTGGCAGAGGTGGAATCCTTTAAAGAATCTCCTTTATATGCGTAAGAAAATCTCCATTGTCTATCTGCGACATCTTCGTAATGGAATACAATCATAAGATGTTGACGATAATCCATTATAGAGCGGATAAGTTGCTGAATATTGACGCGTGAACGCTCTATGTTCTTTGAGTCATCAAGAGTTACATCAAGAAGTGCAATATTATCAGCATTGTAGTTCTTTTCTGTGAGGTTTCCGATATATTTGATGTGCTTGATGCCGGCTTTTTTAGCTTTTTCTGCATACTCATCTCTTTCGGCAAGGTCATCGTTAATATTTTCGATTTCATTACCGAAGATTGGTTCAATAACATCCGCTATGAAACGTTCAGTTCCGGGATAATCATCGTTAAATATTTTTTCTAACTTATGCTTGAGTTCCATAGTTAGTTATTGTATTTCGTTTCAGAATAAATTACTAGTTTAGCGTCTCCACGTTTCGCTTGAGCGCGGTGAGCTAAATTTGATAGAGCTGTATCAAGCAAAGCATTTATATCGTCATTAGCACCAAAGAGCGAACCTTGGTAGTTCTCGAATCTCATAACCTGTTTGATGACATAGTTATCTTTTGCTCTGACAAGTTTTTCAATCTGTTTTAAGAGTTTTTTCGACTCTTGTGTCACATCCGAACGAGAGCGTAAGGATGATAACACGGCAAGTGCATTCGCAGACTTTCTGCTTGAATCAGCGGCTGTAATATAGTGGGCAACGTGTTTTTGATAGGCTCGCTTAGCTATTTCAGCAAGTGTGTCATCACATTGCATATTGAAAAACTCCGCATCAGGCTCACATTTCAATCGCTGCATAGTAGACAATGAGGAGATTATGTTAGAAGAAGTATCTTCCTGAGTTTTCTCTACATCTACTGAAATCAATTCTTGCGAGTCGTCTGTGAATACGAAAAAACCATGAGCGTTTTCATCACGAATCTCTAAAACACCTCCAAGTCCGTTAGCATCTACGGAGGCGATATAATCATATCGTTCCGATGAATTATCCCGAAATGCTTTCAGTTCTTTGATAAATGGCCCAAACGGAGATTCATCACCATCAACGAAATGTTGCAGGTCATGCTCAACAAGTTCTTCGCGCTCACTGAAAACCTTATTATCTTCGCCAAACATCTCATGGAAAGACTGGAGTTTAGCGTATGCTTTTTCAATCAGACGAATTTGACTGTTGCCTTCGTCTGATGGGAAGAAGTTGAATACATGGACAAAGTTTTCAGTAGAGCCTATTCGGTTCACACGACCTATGCGCTGCATCAAACGTGTCGCGTTCCATGGTGCATCATAATTGAGAATGACATTAGAACGGTGTAGATTCACTCCCTCAGCAAGAACTTCGGTTGTAACGATAACATCGTAATCATCACGACGCTTATCCGGCTTACAGTTTGCATCGAAGTTGGCTTCAATTTCTTCTTGTCTTTCAGTCCGATTCCCTGCCGAAATACTCAAAACTTTATGACCTTTAGCTTTCAATGCTCTCTCCAATGATTTGAGAGTGTCAATAGCTTCAGTAAATATAACTAAGCGAGGTTTATTCGCTCCCGATGGATTATTAATTTCAGGATTGAAAAGTTCGGGATTTATAGCGTCCTTGAACCGGTCGAATTTTGGATCTTCCGTGTTTTCTCTCCACCGTTCAAGTAAAGAACCGATAAGTAGTTTGTCATTTTGCAAGTCTGCGAGATACGATTCCTTAAAATCAGAGGACTTAAAACACCTGTTGTTACCACCTTTACGAGCTATGATAGTTTCTACCGCAGTTTTGAAAGCGGCAAAATTACCCTTGGACTCGTTGTGCAATTTGTTTACATCTATATCAGGACATATAAATACACAGTCGTGTTGGAGCATATCTATCATAACCTCATTGTATCGGTTCAGATTTTCAAGCGTCTTCTTGAATGCGGCAAGACTGCTTTCCAGACGCTTTACCAATAGAATCCGCATAATACGCTGAAGTCTTTGCGTAATGCTATCAACCGTAAGGTTTCGTTTCTCATACAGTTTCTTGTTGCCCTCATCGACGAAGTGTGTAATTGCGGCATAACGGTAAAAGCCGATATGTTTATTCGGGTCAAAAGACTCTCCTAAGGCAGGAGGACATATGGCATCTACGGTATCAGAAAAGAGCTTTGATAGTTCCTCATCCATCTTATATTCGAGCTTATGTGGCCCTTTGACAGTGGGGAACTTCAGTAATTCTGCATCTTCTCCATATAGATTTCTAATATCGGTACGGGTACGACGAACTACGAGGTCATTAAGGACACTGTTTCGGATTTTTTCTGAGACCTCCTTAACAATAGTGCGTGCTTGAATTTTACCCTCATCTGTATCCTGAGAAATGGCTCGTGCTTCTTTAAAGCGTCTTTCCATCGCATTAAATAGAGAGTCAAGCTTGCCACCCTCGACATTAGGCAAGTTAGAGTTGTTGGGTGTGCGTTGAAATAAGCGTATTTGATTATAAAGATCTTTAGGCGAGTTATTCTGTGGAGTTGCAGATAATAGTGCAACGTAGGGAGTGGGATTGATAATGCCAATCAGGTCATCAATCGCCTTGTATTTTTGAGTATCAGAGTTGCGGAAATTGTGGCTCTCGTCAATTAGTACCAAACCATAGTTCCCAACCTCAATGTTATCAATTTCGTCACTATCATCAACATCATCGACATCCTCCAATTCATCAGTAATTTTACCGATGCTTCCGGTTGTCACAAATTCGACACATAGACCAATATTATTACGAGGATTATCATTGTCAAAATCCTGGATTGTCTTTTCCCATGCTTTCTTAATCGCTGGCGGAGTTACAATCAGCACTTTACGAGCGCGACCGAGAGATTCGGCATTTTCAAGGAAATGACGGATAAGCAATACACCTACAACAGTTTTGCCAAGTCCTACAACATCACCAAGAATAAAACCCCCAAATCGTTTCATCACCGAGAAGCATTGTTTTACCGCGTCAAGCTGATATTCAAGAGTATTGAATGACGGTGGCAAATAGGATTTAAGAATTTCAGATGTATTCGCATCTACCATATCTCCAAATTGCAATTGTAGATACTTGATATAGACATCGTAAGGAGTAAGAGGATTTTCAGTCTCATTGTCTTTCTCAATTTCTACACCGATAGGTGATGGCTTAAGAATATTTTTAATAAACTTGCCAGACCATAATTCGCTGTTCTGCCATAGCTCCTCAAACCATGCTTTGTGAGATTTCGTATTTGAATATAGTGTGAAATCTGCTGTAACGCAGTTGCTATTTTCTTCAAGGTAGTTCAATTCCGCATTACTCTGAAGACCTTTTGCTGTAAAGTTCGAGCTGCCGATAATACCGGTTCCTAATCCATTACCAAGAAAAATGTAACACTTAGCATGGAGGAATTCTTTATGTTCCCCCTGACCATACACACGAATCTCAAACTTTCCATCCGGATTCTCTTCTGTCAAGGCATTATCAATAATCAGCTTACCAATGGGTTTATACTCATCGGTAAGAGATTCGACATCTCTCTGAATATAGAAATCCGGGAATTGATGCGCCTCACGAGAGGCTTGATAATATTGCAATTGTGGCTCCTGACCTATCAGTAAGTCAAGTTTCCCACCCCTTGAAAAAAAGTCCTTAAGTTCTTCATAGACTAAAGCAGTGCCGGGTAAGTCCCAATAACCAGTCGCAATCATAATATGATTACAATCAGGTCGTGAGACCAACTCTTTAATATATTTGACGAGCTTAAACTGCTCGGAATTATCTATTAAGGCATTCGCCATATCTATGAAAAAAATTAAAACTCCGGTGGCAGTTATCTGAGGGCTGGCCGAGCCTGCAACGACTGCTTGGGAGTTTCGGAATTTGAGTGGTTTGGCGGCATCGCTGCCTGAGGGTTTAAACCGTTTCGGCCATATTCAGATTTTTATGGTTGCTATTTATGCAAAGTTACAAAGAATTTTCGAGATGGCAATCGGTTATGCTGTAAAACACAACCGATTGCCAATGGGAAGGTTGCTACGCAGGTTGCTATTTTCTCGGCGCGATGCGATGCTTACGGAGGAAAGCGTCGAGGTCGGTGCGGTTGACGTAGATTTTGCGGCCTATCTGCGAGAAGGGGATGAGGCGTTGGTCGCGGTAGTTCTGCCACGTCTTGGGGGATATGCCGAGGAGCTTTCGAGCAGCTTCGGATTCTATCCATTCGCTGCTGGAGTCGTCGGCGTTGCGCCGGGTGATGAGGTCGATGATTTGCTCCAGTGTGGCATGGAGGTTGCGCCATTCTTCTTCCGGCACTACGAACAATAGAGTTGATGGGTTGATATTTTGCGAGGTACTTTGCATTAGGGCGTGAGGGTTCTGACTCCATCTACAAAGAAGATGAAATCCGGTTGATAATTCAGTTGTCTAATCGCTTGACCGCTCACTCAACTGAATATGCAACTGCCTGACCACTCAATCAGTCGGTTGCACAGGCGATTGACTGATTGGTTGAAGTGCTGACTAATCAGGTCTTCAACCAATCAACCGGTTAATCGCGCAACTGCGCAGTCAGATGATTGGGTGGGCGATTGATTGGGTATGGCTTCAGTCAATCAAGCGAGCGGTATTCTGCCTGATTAGCCAATCAGTCAGTTGCAGTTCTGCCACTTTGGACATTAGCGATACTGACGTTCTGACTAACCAATCAGTCACTCAATCGCTTGTTTGGCGAGGCAGGCAATCAACTGAATGATTGATGCTTTACCCGGTCAATCAAACAGGTGTATAATCAGTTGGGTGAAGTGTCGATTGAATTGCCGTGGGACAACATGGGCGGCAGCAATCGACGGTCATAGGGGCGGTAACATTTACCATCCACGCATAGGCGTGAGCCTATCGCGCTGAAAATCAATTGTGACTTGACGGGGATTCAGTTGTGCGACTGATTGCGGTGGGTCAAGCCCACACGCGAGCACTTCGTGGTTGGCCACAGTCAATCACCGTCGGGTGTCATAGTATTATTAAGAGACATCTCGTATCATCGACCCGATTTGAGAGCCTCCCGTCGGAGGCGTTTCGTGTCGTTGCCGTTGCAAAGTAAGGGATAATTTTTCATTCCCTCCAAACATTTTTGGCCAGATATAGCATAAGGTTGTACATGTATATCGCTATATACAATAGATATAGCCCCGTCTCCAGCATCGTTCCATCCGAAATCTTTACCCTCGACATCTGCACAGCCTCTGAACAGGGACTACGACAGAGGCAATCCATTCAGGTTTTCTTATAGGAGAGTGTGCCCATTGGAGCACAGCAAGGTGTCCAAACAGTTACCGTTTGGATTTCGGGTAACTCTGCCGTTACCACGAAATGACCTTGCCGTGCCGGGGCTTGGGACCGCTCCGAAGTCGCAGTCCCCATGTTTTCTTATAGTTTCACAGCCTCAAAGCATCCATTAAGGCATTCGCCAAATCAGATGAGGCCATCCGTATAACATTGGTGTCAGCAAGAGAACGACCGATGAGGTTGACGCTGCCGTACCACCCTATACATTGGTCTATGATGGCGCATTGCATCTTGCATTCCGGACGGTGAATGATGTTGAAGCCCATCGCCTGAAGTTCGGTTTCTCGATGGCCTGTTTCAGAGATGGCGATTGTGACACTTATACCGCGTAGTGTGGTGGCGGCGAGCAGGTCGATGATTCGTGGTGTCTTATTCCAGCGCAAACGCATTGTCGAAATTACGATACTTTGTTTCGCTGATGCAAGATCGTCATGGAATGGTTTTTCAAAATCCGACGCATCGAAGATGGTCTCAGTTGTAGGTTCGGCAAACAGCCCTTCGTTAGCGACAGCGATGGAATAGCCTACCGCTTTGTAACCTTGAAGACGCTTACGATACATCGAGTCACAGACCGGAACGCGCAGGTCGATGTAGTCGTAGATACGGGTTTCGTTTTTACCGGGATAGTTGCGATGCAGTCGTCCAGTGTATTGTGCAATAAGTCCTTTCCATGACACAGGGAGGGCAAGCATCAGAGTGTCGAGCCGCGGAAGGTCGAAACCTTCTCCGACGTATTTGCCGGTGGCGACAATAATCAATAGTTCGTTTGCCGGAATATCGTTCAGTCGAGACATCACCTCTCGCTTGGCTTTTGCTGAATCATTGCCTACGAGTCGTATGACATTCGGACAGATCTTACGACATTGTTCGGTAAGGATATCAACGTGAGCCGTTCGAGCAGTCAAAATTATCGGAGTGCGTCCTTCGGCGAGGTTGGCAGCGACATCATCCAGTATGAGCTTATTTCGCGATTCGTTTTCGGTTAGCTCATCGAGAATCTGAGCGTAGTTGCTGCCATCGGCATTGAGATTGCGATGAGAAGTAAAACGCGGGATAAGAAGTCGCCGGAATGATTGTTTAGACAACTGTGCTTTTGCATCGGACGTATAACGGATTTCACCGCATTGCATAAAGATGATCGGCTGGTGGCCGTCTTTGCGTATTGGCGTGGCGGTAAGTCCATAGACATAACGAGCGCTCACCTCACGGAGAACGCGCTCAAAGTTGACCGCCGGGGCATGATGGCACTCATCGACTATCACCACGCCATACTCGCGCACAAACGGTTTTACCTCATTGTCATTAATGCACGATTGTAGTAGAGCGATGTCAATTTTGCCATTGAGAGTGTTCTCAGCAGATGATAATGCTCCGAATTGTTGAAATTTCTTACGCCGGCCACGACCTTTGGGTTGTTCCTCCGGTTGAAAATCTGTTATCAAGTATTCCGACAGACGTTCGCGCCATTGGTCGAGCAATGCCTTGGTATGTACCAATATCAGAGTGTTGACCTCCTTTCGTGCAATCATAGCGGCAGCGGTAACGGTTTTGCCAAAGGCTGTTGTAGCATACAGGGTTCCACAACGATGCCGGGCAAGTTCAACAATCGCTTGTTCTTGCTCAGGATACAGCTGTCCATTGAACTCTACCGTAATAGGCATTCCCGGGTTTGCCTTATCCTGAATCTCAACGTCCACATTATTTTCTCTGAGGAAATCCATGGCGGAATCTTCACAACCTCTTGGCAGAATGAGATATTCGTCAGTTATCTCCGAGCATGATATTATGCGTGGAAGATTATAGACAGGCAGTCGCATTCCGAGTTTCGCATAAAATTCAGGGTTCTTGAACGCTGCCAGACGCTTAAGATGATTTATAGCTTTGGCAGACAAATCCTTTGTCGGAATATAAATGCCGGATGAGCGTATAATGGTGATGCTATTAGGGAAATCAGCCTTATTCATAGGCTTTGGCAACGGGCGTTCCCATGGTGCGGATTCGCTGGACTTTGACAGTTCGCCAAGCGGCTCCCGGTCATATCTCGCCACTAACTTCTCAACCTCTGCGGCTGTCATCTTCGTCATTCCTTGCAGATATTCCCATTGGTCAGTAAAGGGGATGAAGTCATCATCCACAAACACGCTGTTACCGTCTTTACGCGCTCTCCCTTGCAGTGGCAAGGCAACGAGGTTGCCGAATCCGCCCGTAGGCATAAGGTCTTGGTTGGGAAAGAAACGGTCGTATGATTTGAAAGACATTCTTCCCTCTCGCTCCATCGCCTCTGTCAGGATTGCATTGCCCAATCGCCGTGCCGTCTGAGCTTTTATCGGTTCGACAAACAAAATCCAGACATGAGCGCCATTGCCGGAGCGAGATCGCTCGATATATGCCGGAACGCCCCACTCGCGACAGACAGACACATATGCTCTTACATCATCTTGATACCCATGCTCGCAACTCTTGTCATCGAAGTCGCAACAAAGAAAACTGCAAGTACTATCCTCTAAAATAGCATAAACTCCTACAACATCACGTCCATTTGGGTCTTTCCCTTCAAGATGCCGGTAAATGTCATTATATCCAAGCGGCTGGAATTCGCGGTTGGGACATTCAGCACATTTATACTTTTTCTTATCGCAATATTGCCGATTCCATTCCCGAGCGCATACCGGCTGATAACCGCTTTTACCAGTTGTTGGACTAAACCACCTACGGGCAAACACATCCTCTCGTCCCTGAAACAAACTGCGAAACAGCATGACCTTCTCCTCCAAGGATAGCGTTGATACTACTGACGAAGTTGATTCTTCTACAACAATTCCATGCTTCGCCAGCAATGCCCTAAGTCGGGCATTCTCAATTCGCAACTTTTCCAGTTCGTTATACTCAGATTCATTCATAAGAAAATCCTTTGATTGCAAGGCCTATATTTGCCTGAATTTGCCCTAATCGCACATAAACTACATAGAATCAGAGGATTATATTTTATCAATTAACCATTGTTAACAAAAAGTCAACAGTCGTCTCAAATGTTTAAGCGATTTCTTAACGCTTCCATCAGTATATGATATTCTTTCTTGTAGCGTTCAATACGGGCATAATCTTTCTCCGTCGGCTTTTGAATTCGGCTTATATCTATATTACTCTCTAAATCCTGTAGCTTGATTTTCAAAGCGAGAAAATTCCTTGAGATACGGTTGATGTATTCTTCTCTTGATGATGCGGTATGATGGTTGAGAAGGGTCAATGCCGTTTTTATTTCATCGCGCTCTTCATTGGTTATGACGTGTGTTGTTTCGCATGGATATTTATCAATGTCTTCCATCCAATCTTCCCACCAGTCTTCCTCCCACCAATTTTCTATTGGATTATTCAGGAGTCTCGATATTTCTTTATCAAGCAAATTCATAACATCTTCTACGGTCACATTGTAATCCTCAGAAGCGTCATGCAGAAAGCCTACGACTTTTTCTTTCCAATCGTATCCGGATGATGCTACTTTCAGGAGATGAGATTCAAAGTAATCGTTTCCTCCTTTATCCGTCTGACCATTGTGCAGCTTTTGAGCCACCAATCCTGCGGCATAAACAATTTTTGTCATATAGCCCATGTCATTTTCCAGGCTGTTAAGACGTTCTTTAGCTTCCTTTGGATCAAATGTAGCGATATAATCATAATATTGACGCATAAGCATCTCGGTATCCGACATCGGGTCCATGAAATCAAAAAGAGTATCCATATACTCGTCCATATAGTTCAAATCTCTTTCCTGAAGAGCAATAAATCCGGCAAGCATCGTTTTGACTTGCCGAAACCGGGCATTATTCATCTCCGCTATAGGACGAAACGCCTTTATCAATTCTTTTGAGAGTACGGAATCTTCCATACGAATGATTTTATAATTTTATTCAATGACTTCCCATGTACCGGATTTAAGAGATCCGACTCTACGAAGTCTACCGTCGGCTTTAAGCTTTTCAATTATTCGGAACATCGAAGCTCGGGTTTTATTGAACATTTTTGACAATTGTTTTATGCTTATTCGTTTGTCCTTCCTAATCTGATTCAATACTAAATCCTGTATGTTGTCAAGCGAATCATCATTGTTCCGGATTGTTCCGCTCATTGTTCCGGATTGTTCCGCTGTTGTTCCGCTATTGTTTCGCTTCATTCCATTGGTGACATTATTGGTGACATTGGTGCCACTTTCAGTAGAATTAAGTATAACAGCCGGAGCTTTTACTGTGACATCGGTGCCTTTTTCTATGACATCAGCGTTCTGAACAACAACTTTGAATGTGGTATAATCACCAAGTAGGAACTCAGCAGGATTACTTTTATTCTCTTCAAGAAGCGTCGAAACTGTATTCACACCGCTGCCGAAACGGTTGACATAACCAAGATTGAGCATTATCTCGGCTATGTTGGGATTGCGATAGTCTGTTTCGTTGGGAAAGTTCTCTAAGTTCACCTTGCCATATAAGTTGCCCGGATTGTCAATCTCTATGCGGTCGCTATACTCGTAGAATTTTATCGGGGAATTGTTGCCGTTATAGGCGCGGTGCATCACGGCGTTCATAGCGAGCTCGCGGATAGCTTCCCACGGATAGTTGATGCGTGGCTCTTCGCGCAACACGCTGACAAATTCAGGGCGCTTGCTTTCAATGGAATATTTAATGAAATACTCCAACTCTTTTAGCATTGAAATTAGATTCCCCTTGAAGCGGTTTTCTTTCAAAACCTTTGTGGCACGGTTTGTCCCGGCAAACTTAACATACTGAATGTATGCGCCGGGAATGAAATATTGGGGGTCGTGTCCGAGCAGAAGTAACCCGGCGTTGGTCGGGCAATTAAACCGTGTGTCGAAAAGGCGCAACGATGCCATCTGCTGGATAGGCGTGCGCTTATCCTTAGCTAATGTCGCGGGCGACACGGCTTTTGGCAGATACTCATTCTTGAACAACTCCACATCAATGTCATCAATCGAGGCCTCGCGGCACGGACGGCCATCGAAAGAAGAACTATGTACCTGCCCTTTTTCGGTCAATATACGTTCTTCCTCCGTATTTGCCTCGGCTTTTCTTGCGCCTATTCTAATCCAAATCACGCCCTTGTACCTGATTGGAGTATCTTCGCTTGGCTGAACTTCGATAACCGCCACTTCTCCTTCAGGAAAAGACTCCTTATATACCATCATTGCCGGCGGAGGAAGTATTGTTCCTGAATTGCGGAGTCCTGCGTATGAACGCAACTGCTCATCCGTGAACATCTGTCCATCGAGATTTCCATTATCATCGGCACCAATAAGAAAATATCCCGGTTTCTTCGTGTTGCGTATATCGTTGGCAAACGAACAGATTGCCTCCGACATTTTCTTTGTATTGTCAGTGGATAATGTGCGTTCTACGCGCTCATTCTCTATGTCGCTCAACAGCGACCTTATTTCATCTTTTGTCAGAGGCATATTTTTGTAATTATATGTGCAAATATACTCATAATTCGCCAGTTACACAACCGCTATTTGTTGATTGCCGAAATCACAGCCATTATTTGCTCAGGAGTCATGCCTTTCAGCAGTTCGATGGCTTTCTCTTCTTTCGACATTGAACTATCTGCTCCCTCCTGTGGCGCCATCTTGGACCCAGATTTCTTTTTGAAGAGAGTGCGCAGAGTATTATCGGTTTTGGATGTATCGAAACTACCCATGTAACGCTCGGTCGTGGCGAGATTGCTATGCCCGAGAATGTTCTTGATAGCGGATGATTCAGCCCCGGCTTCTTGTGCGATGTGAGCAAAAGCATGACGGCTGATGTGCATCGTGAGATTGGTGGTAATCTCGGCTCTTTCAGCAATCTTTTTGAGATACTTGTTTATGAGGGCATTTTTGGCTGAAATCTGCTGATACAGCTGGTGGCGCAGCTCCGGTTTCATCCTGTCCTTATCCGCCTGCATTACAAATTTGACAAACGGCGCATCATTGTCAAGCAGCGGGAATATATAATCATCCGGTTTCACGTCTTCATTGTGATAATACCGAAGAATATCCAACGCTTGGTCGACGAGTAAGAGGTCTCGGTCTTTGTGGTTTTTGCCCATCTGATAATGAAGTCGCCCATTTTCGGTAACATTACGCCAACGAAGCTGAATCAAGTCGGCGGCACGGATTCCGGCACAATAATAACTGAACAGGAAATAATTCTTGCAATGCCATATTAGCGAACCTTCTTCAAGTTCAAGCGCAATAATGCGCTCCATTTCCGTATCGCTCAACTTTTCTTTCGTTGTCTTTACTCCCTTGTATTTGAATACGAGGAAGGGATCCTTTGACGCTTCCATTATACCGACCTCGATTGCTCGATGAACAAGTGTACGCAAAATGTTAAACTGAACTTCGATTGTGTTAGGATGGAGCAATTTGCCCGGTTCACGTTCATTCTCCCATTTGTGGAGGAAGTTGTCAAAGCGAGTCAACAAATCAACAGTCAGGTCATCGACGGTTATATCAGCCATACGGCGTTTCTTGCGGAAGGCATCGAGCTTATTGATGAGGCCACAATACTTGCGCCAGTTTCTCCATCCCCCGTTGTCATAAATCATCTGCGCACGCTCACGGGCAAACGCCATAAAAGACGGCGACACATATTCAGCATCCAGATTCTTTATAACCTTGGCGGATGAAACATCGCCATCTGATGCCAATTCCTGATAAGCCTCGTTAGCTTGCGCGAGCATAAGGCGCAACTGCTCATTGAGGACTTTTGCCTCGGGAACATTCGCTCGAATCCAGTTGTTTCCCTTGCATTGAGGATTGAAGTCGTCAATGCGTTTCAACTGAATACCGGTCTTCTTTTTTGTGCGTTTACCCGCAGCCGTCACCATCAGATAGAGGTTGTAGGTCTTATTGCGGGTCGGCTTATGGTCGAGTTCAAATCTAAATGTTGCCATCTTTCGGAGAGTATAAAGGTTTTACTCTGCAAAGATACTACGAATAAATTTTACGTGCAATTTTACGTGCAAAAATCTTGCTTTTCCTTACACTAAAAGAAACTCAATTGAAAACTACATAAGTATAACTCATTAATAATCAATATAATTAAAATGTAATTAAAAATATCAGGAAGCAATATCGGTAGTTCTGTTCTGGGCACTGTAAAATCCCGCAACTCATTGAAAATCAAGAGTTGCGGGATTTCTCTTTTGATTTTTGTCCTCCTTTTGTCCTCCTATTTCAATTTTACCGATTTTTCGTCCTCCGCAAAGCGCAGATTTGGCCTAATTTTATAGCCTCCTTTAATCGTCATCAATAGAGATTATGAAAAATTCGCCACCATCAATTATTAAATAGTATTAAAATTAGTGTGCGAATTTTCCACTTCTCGCCACAGCCCTCTATTACATTTCATAAGAATTTCATTAGGTTCGAGTCCGAACAATCACAAGTCTTAGGGCAACCGAATTAATAGCGCGTCCACCTCTGCGTTTAGTCCTGCGTTTGGTTCAGCTTTCAGTTGCGCATTTGCCTCCACATCTGACCATCCGTTTGCATTTGCGGTAACACTCGCGTACAATGCCGCACAAAGGCCAGCGTTAAAACAAGCATCCACAGCAGGGAACAAACCCACATTCCAAGGCTCATATCATAGCGTCGCCGCTCCACCCTATTACGGATATTGAGAAAGCGGACGATTGCGGACGGTACGGTTCCAAAGCCAGACTACAAGCAGTTTCAGGAGCAGTGCAGACTTCCGGATTACCCATAGCGCAACCCTAATCGACTTTTTGAGCAGGAACAATGCCAGCCGCAACAGCAAGGCTGCGACAATAACCACAGGGAGCAGGTATATAATCAGTAAAAGCTCAAACATATCAAATGCATATTAACTCGTTCCAACACTATTATTGGAATGTAAATATACTAAATTTCAACGACTTATGCAAATTTCCAAGCGATAAAATTCAGCCTAACCCGTTGAAGTTTTGACAATTATCCGACGCACCAGATTAATGACAGTTGATAACACAATCTCTTTTTCCCTTAAAGCCATATTCATTGTATCACATCAAGAATAGCGGATATATTGTCTTGAAGATATAAAGACTGTATGACTTGAATAGATTAAGACCCCATGTCTTTATGATACGCAGGTCACATCTTTTGGCAATATATAATCTTATAGATAGTATCCTTGCAAGTCCGCAAATATTGAAAACATACCCCTTTTATCGCTTGTATGATTATTTACCGCATGGCTTGATGTCTTTAAGTCTTACAATCTTGATATAACCGGGTCTTGAAACATTAAAGGTGTCCAAAGTTAATGCCTGTATGTCATGGGGTGCCTAACTTCGTGGCCGGAGTGAACGATGGGGAGTAATAGCCCTGTCGTGCAGAGATTGGGTAGCAAGTTGTGCTTTTCTCCGTACAAAACCGAGTTTTGCCCGTGGAAAAGCGACTTGCCGACCACTGCGCGGCGGTGGAGAATCACATCGTTCCTCGTGAATTAATGATATGGATATGAAGCAGCGAACTGAAAGATTTGAAATGAGGCTTACGCCTGAGGAAATTGCCGGAATCCGTGAAAAATCGAAACGCTACCACAGCGTGAGCAACTTTATAAGGATGGCAGTCAACGAGTTTTCGGATACCGATGCAAAGACGCGCCTTGAATTGTGTAACGACACAGCCCGGCTGTGCCGCAAATTCCAAGATGAGCTGTCCTGGATGGGAAGCAATCTGAATCAGGCTGTCAAACGAGCCAACGAACTTGCCGTAGCCGGCATCCTGTCCGAGAGTTATTTCAGGGATAATCTATCCCCCCTGATTGAAAAAGTATCGAGGCTCGTGGTGTCGATAAAGGAGGAACAGGCTCACATTGCCAAGAAAGCGACAAGGCTACGCTCTTAGCCGCAAGTCATACAGTCTGTCTTACATTATCGGCTCAAAACATATAGAGATAATGGTTTCAAGACATATAGAGATATAAACATAATATATGATAGCTACAATACTTCCGTCAAGTTCCAACTTTCACGCAGTTGCATATAATGAGAAAAAGGTGGCCCTGGGAGTGGCACGCCTTCTTGAGATGAGCAATTTCGGCCATGTCGGGGTACTCTCACAGCCGACACCGAAAGAGCTTCAGGACTATTTGATAGCCTACTCTTCCCGAAATTCGAGAATCAAAAAAGCCCAGTTCCATCTGGCCATATCCTGCAAAGGACATGAAAAATCGGAAGATGAGCTGCTGGATTTCGCCCACAGGTATCTCGGTGAAATGGGATATGGAAGCGAGGGGCAGCCTTTGCTGGTATATTCACATACCGATACCGACAACACACATATACATATAATCACCTCCCGCATTTCTCCAGACGGAAAGAAAATCAGCGACCACCATGAAAGGGTTAGGTCACAAGCTGTGTTGAACAGGCTTGTCGGAAATGATGTAAAGGCAAAGGCCGGTGAGGATCTTGCAGCCTCACTGACCTATACATTCTCCACATTCGCGCAATACAAGGCCCTGATGTCCTCGATGGGCTATGAGGTGTATGAGAAGAACGATGTTGTGTATATCAAGCGCGACGGTGCAGTGCAGGTAAAGATTAACTTTGCCGAGATAAGCGACAGATTCCAGAGGGTCAGTGTTGACGACAAACGCAGGAGGCAGTTGTGGGCCATGCTGCGGAAATACCGGGATGTAAGCTCCGACCGCCGGGAACTACAGGATGCGGTTAAACGCAAGCTGGGAATTGATCTCGTTTTCTTCGGACGCTCTGACAATCCCTATGGCTACATGATAGTGGATCATGCGAACAAAACCGTATATAACGGCGCATGGGTGTTGTCTATAAAATCACTTCTTGATTTCTCCACACCGGAAGAAAAACTCGCACGTATCGACGCTTTCATTGACAGGCTGCTGGAGGATAATCCGACAATAGACACATGGGCCATCAACAAAAAACTATTCCGCAGTAACGCATACATAAGACGAGGCGTGATATATTGCGGAGGAATCACACGGCCGCTAAAGGATTTTATGGCCTCCACAATTCTACGGAATGACAAGATTCGGAGGATAGAGTCTTTCCATCCCGGCTCAGCGTCCGAGCGCGACCTGCTCTGCCGTATATATAAGGTGAATACTCCGGAACTTGTAAGGCTCACCCCGTCACGAGATAACGGCTACCATGACGCGGTGAATAACCTGAACCTGCTCTTTGATGATGACAGTATAACAAATCTCCGTGCCGCCATACGTTCTTCAGGGTTCCACATCAGACATGAAGGCGATGAATGGTTCGCAATAGATTTTTCATCAAAAACAATCATCAATCTTTCGGAAGTCGGATTTGACACCCGTAAGCTCGAATACAGGAGATTTGAAAAACTCCGTCGCAGACAATCAACTGAAAAGCCTCGTGACAAAACAACCGGACGCGGCATAAGAGGTATGCGTGACGCGGCTTCCGGACGTGGGGAAAACCGTGAGTGGGAAGTTGGCTACCGTGGCGACTATAACCGCATAGATGATGAAAACAGCATAAAGATGTGACAAGGGATTTTGTCACCATGCCGCGATTGCGACATAAAGCCTTGCAGACAGCAGTATATGATGTCTGCAAGGCTTTATCCTTTTATGACGGCAAAACTGTATCACAATAAAGTCCCAAGATTTGAAGAAAGGTGTCCAAAGTTACATATCGCGATGAAGCACCGTGGTAATTTTGCCATATGAATCATTGAACCAGGGTGTAATGGACGAATCAATAATCATAACATTTGCCAATCAGAAAGGGGGCGTAGGGAAAACAACTCTATGCGTCACTTTTGCCAACTATCTTGTAAAGAAGGGGCTCCCGGTGATTGTCATTGACTGCGATTCGCAGGAGAGTCTGGCGCAACGGCGTGAGAGCGACCTGAAACGCTATCCTTCGGGAGATACCGCCATCCCCTATGAGGTTCTTCCTTTTTCATTGAATAAGGAAGAAGCCCTATTCGGGTTCATAGGCAACATCCGCAAAACACGGTGTGTGGCAATATTCGATTCTCCAGGGAATCTAAAACAGCAGGGACTCGTGACATTGTTCGCCAACTCCGACTATATAATTTGTCCCTACCACTACGACAGGACCACCATCCCCTCGACCGCCACATTCATCGCATTTCTGCAAAAGCTGAAAAACGTCATGGCCGGGAAAATGAACGCCCGTCTGATTCTCGTGCCGAACCGACATGACGCGAGGGTCGGACGCCGTAGCGAGCTTATGCTGTGGGAGGAAACAAGGGAAACATTCAGCCGCTATGGTCTTGTGACTCCTAAAATCAATTCAAGGGCAGATATGGAACGCTTCTGCACATTATCGGATCTGGACGGACAATTAGAGGTCACACAGGCCGCTTTCGACACAATCTTCAAAGAAATATTCGGACACATCGAAGCTGACACTGAAAATGGATAACAATAATTTCCCTGATATAGACGGACTGCTCGGAAGCATCCGTAATGTGGCTACGCCTGTCGGCCATGCTGCCGGAACAACTACGTCGCGTGAGGCTGCCGGGATACAGGAACCCGGTAATACTGCCGAATCCTGCATCAATATTGATGCCGCAGATCCGGTATGGGAGGCTTTCATGGAAAACCTTTCGTCCTACGGTTTTCGTGAACGGAAAGACGAGCGGAAGGTCTGCATGATTGACAAGGATATTGCCGACTCCCTCGATGAGTGCGACATCGACCGCAAATGCCGCTCCGACGTAATCAATGCCATCGTGAGGACATTCATAACAGCATTCCTTCCCCGGCTAAGGACTTATAGAAAGAAAAACAAGTCACTGCTTGACAAAAACGACAATATATGAAAAGAAAAAACTGGACTGAGGCTGAAACCACTTATCTCATGGAGAACTACCCGGCTATATCGGACACGGTTATGGCCGCACGGCTCGGCGTATCCCGCAGGACATTATCGAACAAGGCTCATGAGCTTGGTCTTGACAAGGGCATCAACCCGGAATGGCTGGAGCGCGCTGAAAAAGTGCGCGGGCTTTACAGCTCACGCTCATATACTGAAATCGCGTTGGAAACCGGCATCCCCCTACGTTCCGTCGCAAGGATCATTTCCAAACTGGGGCTTAACCGTTCAAAAAGAGAGGAGAACCGAATACGCTCACGTATAAGGAGAAACATTACCGACCGGGAGAAACGGCGCGTCATCTTCGGGCTCGCCCCTCTGACGAGAATAAAGGTTGTCACCAACAAGCACCGGATAAAGTTGCGGCACGCCTTGAAGAAAGCCGGATATATAGTACAGCGCGGCCAGAATGTGATGTATTATCATCCGGAAATGGAGCGCGACCATCGGCGCGAGAATGCCGGAAGAAGCGTCGGCCTCAGCTTTGAGCCGTGGGAAACAATAGATAACAAACTATGCGTAAAGCTCTGACACTATGACATACGGACAAATCATAACGCTGCTGTTCATTCTGCTGATTCTATATTATGCAGGTCTGGTAACTATGGATATTATGGCCGCAAAACGAATGAAAGCATCCGAGGAAGCCAAAAACGAGGAAGCCGAAATTGACATATCCGGACTTGCGGGCGGTTTTGAACCAGTTGAGATCAATCGCGACAATTCCCGGCCCACGACAGTACCGCAGAATATGGGTGCGGTCAGGTATAAGGAGCCTGTAATGACAAACGGCTATCCCGTAGATAGCCTGATAAGCAAGACAAAAAATGCCATTGAATCCGGTAGATATGACGACCTCGACAATCTTGTATATAAGTGTGAGGCGGCATAACTCTTGCCCCGGCCACCGGCCTGACTTATCACTATGTAAATAAATCCCATTCTACTCTCTCTTTATAATACTGCCTTTATCGCCCGAAGCTGTCTTTAACGCCCTGCATTGCCTTTACCGCCCGATAACTTTTTTCAAAAACGAATATCATCGCAAATGCAGAAGATTAAAACAAAATGCCTGAGGGCGTTGGCTCGTTTCAGCCGCTCAGGGTTCGCCCGCAAGGGCACGCTCGCGCTCGCCGCCGTGACCGTGGCCGTCGGCAACGCTATGGCCGCCAGCAAGGGTGCCGCAGGCTTCACGAAAGCCACGCAGGAGGTCAGCTCCTACCAGACCCCGGTTTCCAATCTTATGAAGGCAATCGCAGCCGTAATTGTCTTGGTAGGAGCTTTTAACGTCTATTTCAAGATGCAAAACGGCGACCAGGACGTGAAGAAAACCATCATGCTCACCATCGGCGGATGTATCGCGTTCATCGCCTTGAGTGAGGCGTTGCCCCTATTCTTCAAGTAGCCGGAAGCGGAAAACCATACATTCATGGCGGCATACAACGACGGCTACCCTGTTTTCAAAGGGTTACAGAAACCACTGGAGTTCATGGGAATCCGTGGACGCTTCCTGACGCTTGCGGCAGCGGCGATAGGCGTGTCATTCGTGGGATTCATCGTGTTCTCAATCGCGCTGGGGAAGCTCGCCGGGTTTGTCGCCATGCTTGTCATGGCCGCCGTCGGGCTGGTGACAATCTATGTCAAACAGCGCGGCGGACTCCACAACAAGAAACGTGACCGCGGAATTTTCATTTATCACAACCTGTTCAAACGCTGACAGATGGCAAAAACGCATAAAAAAGTCTTTGACGGCATATTCGCCCAACTGGAGGAAACGGACGGCGACGTTGTGCTGTTCGACGCCAAGGGCTCCCCCTCGGTGATATTCTCAATGACTAATCCGGTGCCGCGCCTATGCACCGACCCGGAGCGTTATATGCTCTTTCAGGATGTCCTCGCAAACATAGTGCAGACCCTCGGCGAAGGGTACGCCCTTCAGAAGCAGGACATATTCTGCCGCCAGAGCTACCACCACGAGATACCCGACGGCGCGGAATACCTGACACGCAGCTATTTCGCATACTTCGATGGACGCGGGTACACCGAGATAAAGACATATCTCATAATAACGCAGGAAGCTCCCAAAGGGCAGTTCGTACAGTACGACCCCAAGCGGTGGCTCGACTTTCATTCCAAGGTGTCAAAGGTGGACGACATACTTTCCGAGAAAGGTATCCGGCACCGCAGGCTCTCCAAGCCGGAGGTCGCCGAGTACATACACCGCTTCATGGCCTTACACTTCAGGCACGGGGCTTTCTCCATGACCAATTTCAAGGCCTCCGACGAATATCTCAGGACAGGGAACCGCATAATCCGCTCGTATCCTCTGGTGGATATAGACGAGATAAACCTGCCGTCGGTGGTGAGGCCATATACCGAAACAAGCGTCAACGGCTACCCGATAGCCACCGACGTGCTGTCGTTTCTCGCTGAGGTGCCGCACGCCGACTGCGTGGTGTTCAACCAGGTGGTGCAGATACCGGGGCAGCGGAAACTGCTCCGCAAGCTCCAAGGTAAGGCGAAGCGTCACGGCTCGATGCCCGACCCCAGCAATAAAATCGCCAAGGCTGACATCGAGGAGGTGCTGAACATCCTGGCTGTGGATTCATCATTGCTTGTAAATACAAACTTCAACATCATAGTGAGCTGCGCCCCGGACAAGGTTACTCCCGTGACTTCGTACCTCGAAACCAAGCTCTACGAGTGCGGCATAATGCCGTCGCGCACGGCCTACAACCAGCTTGAGCTTTTCATCGACTCCTTTCCGGGCAACGCCTATGGCTTCAACCCCGACTACGACCTCTTCCTCACGTTATCGGACGCCGCCCTGTGCCTCTTTTTCAAGGAACACCTCAAAGGATGCGAGGACACGCCTCTCACCACCTATTACACCGACCGCCGGGGGCTACCGGTGTGCATCGACATAACCGGCAAGGAGGGCAAGTTAAAGATGACCGACAACGCCAACTTCTTCTGCATCGGGCCTTCGGGCAGCGGCAAGAGTTTCCACATGAACAGCGTCGTGCGTCAGTTGTTGGAACAGGACACGGACGTGGTGATGGTCGATACGGGCGATTCCTACGAGGGTATATGCGGCTATTTCGGAGGCACATATATAAGCTACTCAAAGGAGAAACCAATCTCGATGAACCCGTTTAAGGTGACGAGGGAGGAATACGACCTCAATTTCGGCGAGAAGAAAAACTTTCTCAAATCGCTTATATTCCTGATTTTCAAGGGTAGCGAAGCCCCGTCTAAAATTGAGGATATGCTTGTCAACCAGACCATCGTGGAATATTACGAGGCTTACTTCCACCCATTCGACTCATTCACTCCCGATGAGCGCGACGGCCTGAGGCAGAAGCTCCTTGTAGCTGCCAAAATGGAGAACGACTACGACAGGTACGCCGAAAAGATGGACGACATAGAGGAACAGATAAGCAGTCCGGAACCTCCGGCTCAGATAGAGAGCAAGGCCCTCGTGCTTCCCTCGGAGGAACGGAGGCTGAAACTGATACGCCAGTGCCGCGCCTTCCGCGCCGTGGTGCTTGACAGGGCATCTACCCCGGCAGAGAAAGAAAAGGCGGCCAACAAGATAGAGGTTTACAAGAAGGAACTCTATGAGGCATCAATGCTTGTGAAGATTGACAAACAGATCGACCATATCGAGGAACAGAAACGCAGGCTTAAAGTCAGAAGCCTGTCGTTCAACTCCTATTACGAGTTCGCCCTTGAACGCATACCGCAGATAACCTCTCTTGAAAAGATACATTTCGACATACGCGACTTCGCGGCGATACTCAAGCAGTTCTACCGTGGCGGCGAGCTGGAGATGACGCTTAACTCCGACATAGACGCAAACCTTTTCGACGAGCGTTTCATAGTCTTTGAAATCGACAAGATTAAGGATGACCCCGTTCTTTTCCCTATCGTGGTGCTCATAATAATGGACGTGTTTCTCCAGAAAATGCGTATCAAGAAAGGGCGCAAGGCTCTTATAATCGAAGAGGCGTGGAAAGCAATAGCCTCACCCACAATGGCCGAGTATATCAAGTTTCTCTACAAGACCGTCAGGAAATTTCACGGTATCGCCGGGGTTGTCACTCAAGAGCTTAACGATGTGATAGACTCCCCGATTGTCAAGGAGGCAATTATCAACAATTCTGACGTGAAGATACTGCTTGACCAGTCCAAGTTCAAGGACAGATACGACGACATAGCGGCCATTCTCGGACTGACCCCCATACAGAAGCAGCAGATATTCACCATCAACGCCCTCAACAACAAGGAGGGTCGCAACTACTTCAAGGAGGTGTGGATATGCCGGGGCCAGAACTCGGACGTGTTCGGTGTCGAGGAGCCGCCGGAATGTTACTGGGCCTATACGACAGAGCGATCCGAAAAAGAGGCCTTGAAAATCTATCTCGCCCACTACGGCACCATGCAGGAGGCAATCACCCGTATCGAGATAGACCGCAAGAAAACCGGAATCGCGAAATACCTCGATTTCGCCCGGAAAGTCAACCAACACCAAAAAGTAATGACGCTATGGGAAAATCAATGACAAACGGAAATTCACAATGCCTTATGCGCAATCTATTGGCTACGACGGCTATATTGTTGGCCGTTCATTCCGCCTCGGCATGGAAAGTGGTGATTGACCCTTACTGCCTAAAAGCGGTGACGACCAACCTCGCGACGCAAAAGGCGATAGAGGATCAGCACAACAAGAGGCTCGACTCCATATCATCCAAGCAGAACAAGCTGGAGCAGTACACCGTGAGCATGGCGACAATCACCGAGCTTTACAAGGTGACGATGGAGAACATATCCGGCTTCGGCACCGAGAGCAAATATTATGTGGAGATAGGGCTGTGCGCCTTCGATATTGTCAGGAGTGTGCCGGAATTGGTAAAGACCGTAGGAAAGGCCGATTTCGCGAATAAGGCCCTGTGCCTTAACGAACTCGGCAACCTCACGGCACAGACGCAGCAGCTTGTGGCCGACTTCATCAACATAGTCAACAACGGCAAGGTGAGGAACCCGCTCAAAGGAGCGGCCACCGCCGAAACCAAGTCCGACGGCTACAACTTCCTTGACCGCTACGACAGGCTGACGGTAGCCAACAAGATATATACCGACCTCCTGGAGATTCGCTACAAGGTGCAGGCTATGATGGCGATGGCGCAATATGCCACAAAGGATGACCTTCTTTTCGCGATAGACCCGGAGGGCTGGGCCAACATGAAGGTGATGCAGAATCAGGTCGGTATGCTCATTCTCAACTGGAACGGGCTTAATATAATTAAACAGTGATTATATGACAGCGCAAAAGTTCCCGGTCATTATACTGATTGCAATGCTTCTTCCCTTTAAGTCACTCGCCTTCGACTTCCCCAAAGACCTCCCGACATTCGAGGCCCTTATGGCACTCCACAAGGCGGTGAAGAAGGACGAGGATCAGGCCCTCGCCCGTATAGCCACCAGCTTCGGCGAGCAGTCACTTGTCACAAAGGGAGCGGAGAAGTTCAACGATGTTCGCTCGACGCTCGACACAAGGCTCAACAACGTATACTCATACGTCGTGCTTGCCGCCGCAATATCGTCCACCGCAAGCTCCCTTTATCTTCTTGCAAAGGAATACAAGGATTTTACCGCCAACACATACAAATATGTGTCGAAGAAGCCTTTTGTGGCATGGTACTATGCGGAGGCAAACGTGGCGATAACGAGGGAGATAAAGCACGCTCAAAAGCTATATGCCACGGTTGCCGCCTCCGGCATAAACCTTATGAAAGCCTCGATGGACGAGAAGCTGAACCTCGTGATGTCGCTGAAGGACACCATAGAGAACGCCCGGCGCATTATCGACAACGCCAACCTCTACTGCTACCTTGTGACCGACTGCGGCTGGAAGCCCGACTACATCTGGGAGATACTGACCTCGGATGTCAAGGACGAGATCGTGTCGGCGGTAATCGGCAGATGGAACAAAAGAACGCCACTTTAACAACAACGCATATATGAGATTCAGAATTTTCACGCTGGCGGCGGTGGCCGCCCTGATAGCCGTGGCACCTGCGGCGTGTCCGGCCAAGACAAAGAAAATACACGACGACCAGAAGGAGAAGCAATGGCTCTCGATGGAGAACGGCCCGTGGTGGTTCGCCCCCGACTGGTACTATTATTTCCTGCACAAGAATTATTCCGGAGCGGAGATGTACTGGAAATGGGCCGGCTTCAAATCCGGCTACCGGGTGAGGTTCAAGGAGGAGAAATCCAATGTCAAGCGTATAATGCCCGTGCGCGTCACGGCCGAGGAAACCCAGCGGCAGAAGCTCGCCAAGGTCGAGAAGGAACGCGCCCATGTCGAATCACTCTACAAGGAGGAGCTGGCACGCGAGGCTGACCGTGCGGTAGATGTCACCTATTCCATATACAAAGATGAGTTCAGCCGTATGCAGGACTGCATCGCCGACGGATTGCTCTACTGCCTAAACAAGAGCAAGGGTAAGATGAAGTACCAGGTTGACGAGCTTTCGAGGCAGAACGAGGTAATATGCGCCAACATAGCCTACATACATAAACAGGGGGTGGGATATGGATTGGAGAACGCGAAGCGTCAGCAGGCATACGAAGAGGCAAAGACCGCTATGGGCGAGCTTGTGAGCCGCACGGCGAGGCTTGCGGCGGTGGCTGCAACACATTACTGATGGCCGGAAATGATAATGACGATGAAACAATAATCCGATAAATACAAAATTATGACTTTACTTTCAATATTATGCACGATGGGGCTTCCGGCCATCGACGAGAGCCTTGACAGGCTTCTTGTGGCGATGGAGGCTTTTCCGAATGTGGCTATTCTCGGCAACACCATCGGCTTCGCCTGTGTCCTCGGCCTGCTTCTCGCGCTGTGCGTCGGCTCATACGAGTGCTGGATGATGATGCTCGGACGGCGCGGCATGGACGTGATGAAGCTGCTCAGGATAATAGGCATTTCCATGTGCATATCCTCTTCCTCATGGATATGCTCTGCCTTGCAGGTGCCGGGCAAGTCTTTGGAATCCACCACAAAGGCTATGGCTATGGCGAAAAACAGGGAAGTGGCGGCCCTGGAGCTGAAAGTGGCGCAGAAGCAGGGCGAATACCTTGAAAGGCTGCGTGCCGTACAGGATTCCATATCAACCGCCAAGCAGATAGCCGAAATCGGCGAGGACGCCAACTGGTGGGACAAGCTGATATACAATGTGGAGAATCTCGGAACAACAATCAACAACTACGCCCAGCGCGCGGCGGTGGCCGCCGAGACAAAGGTAAGCGAATGGATTAACGACGTGATACGATTTGTCGGGGAGCTGATTTTCCAGATGTCCTATTACGGCATACTCGTGGCGCAGAGGATATTCATAGCGATAATGATTGTGTTCTGTCCGATAATGTTCGCCCTGTCGCTGGCCCCGCCTTGGAACTCGGCGTGGAGCCAGTGGATGTCGAAGTTCCTCTCCCTGACACTGTGGGGGTTCGTGACCTATATGTGCCTTTACTATATCGACTTCATACTCATGTATAATCTCCAGGAGGATCTGGTGGCATACAACCACCTCCTGCACGGAACGGTCAACTCGTGGGAGCAGATAGGCGCGCTCGGCTTGCAGGGCATAGGCTCCAACTGTATGTACGCTATGGGTATGCTCGTGGGGGCGTATATAATCCGCTTCGTCCCGGAGGTGGCCTCATGGCTCATTCCCGGCGGCATAAGCAGCGGCGCGGCATCCCCGGCAGGGTCGGTGGCTATGGGAGCTGCCACTATGGCGGGTTCCGCAGCAGGCTCGGCTGTCGGCACCACCGTCGGCCTCGGTGTCAGAGGCGCGAAGGCACTTGTCAAATAACACTAACCGCAACACCTTATAAATATGCTTATCAAATCACTTGAACAGAAAACGCGGCTTGCGCTTATGACGGTCATGGCGACCGTCGCGGGCTGTGTCCTGATATGCGGATTCACCGTATGGCGGTGCGTGTCGCTTGTCAGCGAGGAGCGTCAGCAGATATACATCCTCGACGGCGACATACCCTTCCTTGCGGAGCGTGCGAAGCTGGAATCCAACTTCATAATGGAGGCGAAGGCTCATATCCAGCTCTTCCACCAAACTGTTTACATTCTCTACATAGTGTAATTTATAAGAATGAATTGGAGTATATGTATATTGATATACAATGCTATAAATAATATACGCATTGAGTTTGTGATTCCTTTATTCTCCGCGAGGAGGATAATTTTGTTACTTTAATTGCAACTTGTTTGTTACTTATGAAATTAATTCGTAATTTTGTATCTGTAAAATGACTAATAAGTAACAAATAACTGTCGCATGAATCTCTCCAAATCAAGAATCAACCTGAAATACAAGGATATAGACGGCGGTCGCAAGTCCATATACCTTGACTACTACAAGGACGGAAAGCGCGTCCGCGAGAGCCTGCGCCTGTATCTGTTACCCGAGACCAGCCGTAAGACCGCTGCCGGGAACAAGGCGGTTATGAGAAAGGCAGAAGATATCAGGCGTAGCCGCATTGAAGAACTGACAGCCGGAGAGAATGGCATCGAGATTGATGCTGCAATGCCAGACATTCCTCTTGCAAAGGTAATCAAGGATTATCATACTTTGATATTGGAGCGAGGGGATAAATCCACAGCGGGCAATATCATGGGGATGTATCGGGCGGTTGTGGCTTTTCGAGGCGAGAATGTCTTGTTGTCGTCTGTTGATGTGGAATATTGCGACGGTCTTGTGGATTTCCTGCGCAATGAGTACCACAGCGTCCACGGCAAACTCAAGATGACAACCGCGAGGGCGTACATCTATCTTTTCAGCGCGGCGTTAAATCTCGCCGTCGAGAACGGGCTGATGAGGCGCAATCCTCTTTTCTTTGTTAAAATCCATGACCGCATAACCCGTGAGCGGCCAAAGAAATTACATCTGTCGGTTGGCGAAATCAAGTTACTCATGGATACCCAGTGCCCTGTTATATCCCGTCCACAGGTGAAACAGGCTTATCTATTCTCCATTTTTACCGGGCTGACGGCTCTCGATATTGTCAACCTGAAATGGAAAGACATAAAGAACGATAACGACGGCAGGATGTCGGTCTGGTGTCAATCCCGAAAGATATTCATTCCCCTTTCGTCAAACGCCTTGCGCTGGCTTCCCGAAACATCGAACCATCGGGGGCTAATATTCAAAGGCTTGCCGAAAGATACCGAGATAAACAACATATTGAAACTGTGGCAGAACAAGTCCGGGATTGAGAAACGGCTCAACTTCACTCTGGCGCGAAACACATTCGCCTATCTTATATTATCCACCGGTGCTGATGTCGCCACATTCTGCTCACTCATGGGAATCGCATCGAAAAATGCCAAAGGCTATCTCGCCATGACCGAGCGCAAGATTGCCCCGATGGATGAAAAACTTAAAGCATTACAACTCGATTAAATCTCTCTGAATATGGCACGACCAAAGAAAACAGTCAAGGCGAAAGAGCCTGTAAGAATCCGCTTCAAGGAACTGAAGAACGGCAACAAGTCGATTTATCTTGACATATACCGCGACGGCAAACGCACATACGAGTTCCTGAAACTCTACATAGTCCCGGAGCTTGACCCTGCGAGCCGGGCGTTGAACGAACATAACCTTGCCCTTGCCAACAAGGTTAAGGCTGACCGCATTATTCAGCTTACCAACAACGAGAAAGGTGTCACCAACTCCATGCTCCACTCACGCATGAGGCTGCTTGACCTTATAGACCTCTACAAGAAATGGATTGATGACAACGGCAAGTCTATGGGGTCGTCGGCTTTCAGCGGACTGAAAAAGGCACTGATACAGTTCCGGGGTGACGGTGTGACCTTGAAACAGGCCGACAAGGACTACTGCATAGCGTTTACCCATTTCCTGCGCAATGATTATAAATCCCGCACGAAGAGACCGCTTGCAATCAACTCCATTGCTTCACTCACGGCTTCTCTAAGCGCGACATTCAACTGGGCTGTCCGAAACGACTATCTCAGGGAAAATCCCTTTGACCGTATATCGTCTAACGACCGCGTGTATCATGTCGAGAGCCAGCGCAACTATCTGGAGATTGACGAGCTGAAACGACTGATTGCCACCGACTGTCCGACACGCGAGCATGTGAAGCGGGCGTTCCTTTTCTCATGTTACTGCGGACTCCGCACAAGCGACATCCGCGCCTTGCGGTGGGGGCAGATTCACAAGGACGGCGAACAGTGGCGAGTGTCGGTAGTGATGAAGAAAACCGACACTCCGATTTATCTTCCCCTTTCGTCACAGGCAATGCGGTGGCTGCCGGAACGCGGCGATGCCTCCGATGATGACAAGGTTTTCAGCCTGCCGACCACAAGTCGTGTCAGCATAATACTCGGCAACTGGGCGAAAGCTGCCGGGGTGAAGAAGGAAATCACTTTTCATGTGAGCCGCCATACCTTCGCTACCCTCATGCTTACTCTTGATGTTGACCTATACACAACAAGCAAGCTGCTGGGCCACAAGAATATTGCCACAACGCAGATATACGCGAAAATCATCGACCAGAAGAAAGACGATGCCGTCAACCGCGTGGACGAAATTTTCAAGTGATAAATAGAAAAAGACAACCCCGACATCACTGCTGGGGTTGCCTGTCGTTGTCTTTTTCAGCTGTATTCATTCTGCCAATCTAAAACCGATATACGGAGATTTGAAATTCGGATTGCTTACAAACCGACAACCGGGGTTGTTATAATCCGGAATGACATTCCAACTACCTCCACGGAATATCTTTCCTATGTCTGACTTCTTAGCTCCATGGGGATTCCTTTGGTTTTTCTCTGAATAATTTCCGTACCAGTCCTGCACCCATTCAGACACATTTCCGCCCATATCATATATACCAAGTTCGTTTGGCATTTTTGTACCAACTGGATGCGGCTGCATCCATGAATTGTAGGAACTCCATGCCGTAGAGTCTGGATTATCACTACCGATAAAAGAATATCCGGCGGTCTTATTTCCACCTCTTGCAGCAAACTCCCATTCGGCTTCCGTTGGCAGACGATATTTTTTTCCTGTCAGCTTGTTGAGTTTCTTTATGAACACCTGTATGTCATACCATGAGATGTTTTCTACCGGTAATTTATCTCCTTTGGAAATGCTCGGATTATCACCCATAAAGGCTTCCCACAATTCTTGTGTCACTTCATATTTACCTATACGGAAATCGGACAATATTACCTCATGTTTAGGGGTCTCATACAGGTGTTCAGCCTCGCTTTCATCAAGCCCCATTGTGAAAGTGCCACCTTCCACATCAACCATTTCAATTTCCGGAATGACTGTCAGCTCTTTTGCGCTGACGGCAATTGAAAAGACTATTGCAAGTATAGCAGGCATTATCAGAGAAAATAATCTCATAGCAATCAAATTAACGATAATCCGTTTCTATAAAATCTCCGCCCTTTGATTCCTTTGACAAAGTTTCCGGTAAGATTTCCACTTTAATTCCCTTGGCGTTAAGATGCCCCATGGGATTGTCGCGCATGGCTCTCATAGCCCGTAATATTGCCTTTCGGTCTCGTTTCTCATACGTGTCGGCTCCATATATTCCGTTTATTATCTTGTCGGATCTCTCAATCCCATCAGCGACATAACCATACCTACCTTCGCCAGTTCTTGCCTCAAGTATCAGGCCGGGGAGTCCATGGAATTTCCATGGTCCATCCTGAATAGGGATCTCGGGGGTGAACCATGCAGTCCAATGACGGCCATGATAATCAGTTTCAGCCTGTATGCACTCGTAATCGAGTATGGTCTTGGTGCTGTCACCGATTTCCCAAACCATTTCCGAGAAGGGTTCCGTGTAATATACAGGCTCGTCAGTGCCGATCACATCATAGACAGTGATAGTGGAATCGGCCGCTGACTTCACGACATATAAAGTCTCCTTTTTGCGTGGCAGTTTGGTCACGTCTATCGCGCCCTGCGCTATCATGGCCTGAAACGCTGCCTCCTGCGTCTTTTTGAAGTTGGCAAGTCCTTCGGGGGTTGATGTCAGCGAATCTATCTCTTCGGAACGTGGATTAAAAAATTTTGACTGCCCTGCATTTGCAAGAAGATGATATTTGTTGCCTCTTTCCACACCGTTCTCATAGAAAGAGATTTCTGAATAACTGACTTCAATGACAGCCTTCTGTTGCGCGCTCACGGCTATCGCCACAAAACACACGATGATTGATGTAAGTATCTTTTTCATTTCATTTTGTAGTCAGGTTCGATGTTGTGTTTAAGGCCGTCATATTTAGGGGTCTCGATTTTGTTGCCTTGGTCGTCGGTGGAGTATATTTTCACATTCTGACCTTGGGCATTCATAATGCTCTCTTCATTATTGGCAAAATATTCGGCATTTTTCAGAGCTTCCTTGCGGTCAACCTTCGAATAATCGCCTTGCATATACATAGGTGTCATAATGCGGTCGGTACGTTCAAGTCCCGTAGCTACAAACGAGAAGCCACCATTGGCTTCGGCTTTAAGGATTAGACCGGGCAGTCCGTGAAGTTTCCACGGACCGAATGGCATCGGCAGTTCCGTTGCAAACCATGCTTTCCAATGGCGGCCATGATAATCGCTTTCAGCCATGATACATTCGTAACCGAGGACTGTTGCGGTAGAATCTTCCACTATTGTCCATTGCATTTCGGAAAGCGGCTCGGTGTAATATCCGTTATCTTCACCAAATTTATTGTAATGCGTCAGACAGTCCTGTGCGAGGTCAGTGAAAACATAGCTGTTAGTAGGTTTGGTTGGACCTTTTCTCATGTCAAACGAGACTGAACCGTCAGGCTCGACAGTCATACACGCCTTTTTGATTATCTCCATGTATTGAGCCTTCCCCTCCGGTGTCGATTTCAACGAATCCACCCAAAGGCTTAGGTCGTTGAAATACTTAGCTTCCGTTGTAGAAGCCAAAAGCGACATTTTGCCGGTGTTGATTTTACCGAATTTGTTGGGGAACGATGAATCATAGCTGACAATGATTTCAGCTTTGTTCTGTGCCATTGCAGATATAGCCACTAAGCACATGAAGATTGAGGTGAGTAGTTTGTTCATTTTCTGAGAGATATTGAGATTAACAGCTCGCGGCCTCGGAGCCAGCGTTGGCTCTCGAAGGAGGTGAGCTGATTGTATGTTGTGTAGTTGTATGTGCGCTGATTGAAGATGTTGCTCAACGAGGCGGACAGCTCAAGTCGCTTGTTGAGCTTGAAGATCACCTTGGTGTCGAGAAGGAACACGTTTTTGAACTGATCAGCAGTCAGTTCGTTGCGGTAGTGTTCGCCGCTTATGTGCCATTCCCATTTGCGGTGGGGCATGATGTTGAGCAGAAGCTCGTTCTCCATATTTCCGAGCCACGAGGCATTTGTGCCGTTCATGGACATACGGCTCGATGCCCACTCGAAACGGTAGTCGAAACTGAACCAGCGCAGCGGCGCTCCGTTGATTTTTGCGCCTACCGACCACGAAGTGCCGACCGAGTTGACATTGGTATTCTCTGAAATCAGATGCGATTCATTGCGGCTGAACGAACCGTTGATGTTTGCGCTACCTCGCATGAAGTCAAGTGTCTTGCCTATGTTGCCGCTTGCCATCAGCATCTGTCCGTCGCTTTCGGCATCGGTGTAGGAATAAACCACATAGTCGCCATAAAGCTGCTGTGCCAAAGTGTAGGGTCTGTGACTCCATGACTGCATCACCATAGCGTTTGCGAATATTCCGCGACGGGTGTGTTTGTAGGATAGTCTGCCGGATACCCGTTGGGAGGACGAATTATAGAAGTCATCGATACCTCGACGGAACGAGCGGTAGTTTGTCATCACATATCCGGGCTGAATCATGTTGAGATCCATCGGCGAACGTCCGGTGCCACCGCTCACGCTCATCTCAAAGCGGTTATTGGGTTTCCAGTTCATGCTCAATGACGGCGAGAAATAAACCTCGCTACGGTTGGCAAGAGCCTTGTCAAAGGTATAATGGGCAAAGCTGACGGGAGCATTTAGAGTGAAGTTGACACGTCTAACCCAATACTCGAATTTCGGGGTAGCATAAACCGTGAAATAGTTTGTGTTCAGCACATTCGTTGTCTCGCCCGGTATTTCCTCCGGCATGTCCAGTAACTCTGACCTCATAGTTCTGACATATCCTTTGACACCTCCTTCAAGACTGATTGTGATACACTTGACGGAGAAAGCGTATGCGGCACTCTCGTTGGTATAGAAAGCATGGTCTTTGACATGCTGACGCATAAATCCGTCATTTATCGACACGGAAAGCGTCTGCGGCAGTGACTCCCATTCGTTTTTGCTTATGAAAGTGACGAGGTGCTTGCCGTTGAATCTCTTTATAAGCTTGAAATCATTGCCGACATAGTAGTCGGGAAGCGATGCCGTCTGGTTGTTGGACAGTGAACCGGTGACGCCCAGGCGCACATCATCCCAGTCGATATTGGTTTTCAGGGTGTTGTTGATGAATGCAGTCTTCTGGTTCAGTTCATAGATAAATTTGCCCGACAGCGAGTGTGAGCGGTCAACGCCGTTGCGGTCTTCAGTAACGACACGGTTGCCATCGTTGAGAAAGTAGGTCGTTACGTTTGCCGCCTCTGCCGTGATACGGTTGAATGAGTAGTCAATCTGTGTCTTGAACTCTCCGCGTCCGAGTTTCCAAAGGGCATTGGTCGAAACAAGTGCCGAGCGATTGAACAGTGTGCGTTTACGGCTGAGATTAGGTACTCCGGGGAGCGACACACCGACATATCGGCTCAGGTCAGTTCCACGGCGGGAAGCGAAAAAGTCCGTGGCCTGTGCCGACAGGTCTTCGCCGATGTTGTTGGTCTTGAATGTGGTTATGTTCTGAAAATTTGGCATCACCGCCATAGCGAACAGTTCACCATCCCATATCGCACCGTCGGGCTGCCATGAGTAGCCGCCTCCGGCATCGCCGTGGAAACTCCACGTTGCCTTTGCCTTGTTTTTCAGTTTGAGGTTGATAGCCGCCTTGTCTGAGAAAGATATGCCCGACAGCACCTGCATCGGCTGATGGTTCTCCATCACCTCGACCGCGCCCACATCCTCATGGCTTATGCCGTTTGTTGCTATGCCGTATTTGCCGCCGAGGAGGTCGGAGCCTTCGATATAGAATTTGTTGATGTCCTCTCCCTGGTACTGTATCTTGCCGGATTGCTCCACGTTGATTCCCGGCATACGTTTGAGCACATCACCGATTGAGCGGTCCTGCTGCTGGGCGAAGCTTCCTACATTATATGTGATAGTATCACCCTGCTCATGTATGCGGTCAGCCTTGACCGTAACCTCTTTAAGCAGTGTAGTTCCCGGTTCAAGCTGAACGGTTATCGGAAAAGAAACGCTATCGAGCGGTATCGATTGCTTGGCGAAGCTCATCATCGACACCTCCAACCGACAACCGGCAACCGACGGCAACGACATAGCAAAGCCACCATCGCCTTTCGACGTGGCATATTTCTTTATCTTGCCATCCGCGCCCTTTACTATGACAGACGCCCCGGTCAATGGCTCATTGCTATCCTTGTCAACCACAGTACCCGACACATTGACCTGCGCCACGGCTATTGCTGTAACAAATAGACAAAGTAGATATGTTATGAATCGAGACAATTTAAACTAACGTTACCTTAGAGGTGTGAATCGACAAACAATTTTATCGGTATTTGGATAAAGCACAGGGTCTTGAAAAGCACTTGTTACGGATAATTCCGAGGGTGTGAGCTTGTCTATTAGCCAAAACTGTTCTGACTTGTCAATATATATGACAGTGAAATTATCAGTAGTGAAAGTCCAACGGAAATAAACCAGATCGCCCTTGATTGTCTCGTCGTTCCAATTTGCCCATTTATATGAGCCGGTACCGTTGACGTTGAACTTATAGATCCGGCCTTCCTCTCTATACTCAGTTGGCTCGAAATCAGGTCGATATTCGTATGTCTGTTTCCACTCTACGCCGGTAAGGAGATTGATTATCTCTTTCTGGTCAGCGTCATAATAACCTGTGCGTTCCTCACACGAGGCAAGAAGCACACAGGATAATATGATTATGAGAAGCTGTATATGTTTCATTCGGATATTCCTATTGTCACAGTGCCGTTTCCAATTAGGGACTTGCCCTGAATGTTAAGATATTCACCATCAGCCTCCGGCAATTCCATAGAATAATTGTATGGCAGTGTATTCATACCTAATCCGACTATAAGGATTGTACCCTTGTTAGCTTTGTCAGATGTCACAAAAGAGATTTGTGATACATAAAACGTGGATGTATTACCGGAACTTACAGTAAGTCGTTTGTCATTTTCCATAGAGAAAAAGCCAGTTCGGCAAATATCATCGCCTGACACCGACAGCCGGGCCACTGTTTTTCCGCCCATCTTATCTGACTGAACTTTTGACAGACGCATTGTCCCTCCGCCATTGTTCCGTACCAATCCCGATGTCCGGGTTGTGTATATCACACTGACATTCTCGGCATTTCTATATGCTTCTATAAGATTGTTCGCCTGCTCCATTTCGCGCTCAAACCGAACCCGGTTTATGGAGCTGACCTCCAGCAGTTGTTCCCGTGAGCGGTTGACAACGTAGTCGGTTGCCGTAACCTTCCTGTCAGGATTGATGGAGAATAGCCCTGTGCTACTGTTCACCTCGACAAACTGCGAAAGGACTTCGACATCCGTCTCATAAGCCCTTATAGGGGTTGGTTCGTTGAAAACTGTGTTGTCATCACTGCACGCCGTTATCAAGAGGGCTGTGCCAATCAAGGAGGTAAGAATCAGTTTATTCATAACCTATAGCCAATTATTCCACTGACTCGGTGGAAAGATTAATTAAAGAAAACGTGAGCCAACTATGCCACGTCTTAGTTTGTAGGTCGTAGGAAACCTTTGATGCAGATGTAACAATAGTGACCCACGCTATATGCGTGAGAACCACTATGCTATCCCTTGCATCGGTTTCTGAATTTCCTACGTTCACAAACTACAAGATAAGCATAACGCTTCTTTTTTTCCAAAATGTCGTGGAAAGGCGATGCCATTCCGACGCGATGCCATTCCGACTGCAAATTTAGCCAAAATATCTGAATCCTAAGCTATAATCGCCGAAAAATTAGTAACTTTGCAGTCTAATACACGCAAAAATGACAAAAGAAGAACTGCTCGGCAGACTCAATGATATAGAATGGGACGACTTTGAGGTCAAGGAAGCGTCCGGCGGTATTCCCAAATCCATGTGGGAGACCGTGGGGGCATTCTCCAACACGACCGGAGGATGGATAATTCTCGGTGTAAAGGAGACAAAGGTCAAGAGCGTGTCAACATACGAGATAACGGGCATTGAAAAGGCCGAGAAGATGGAACAGGACATCATAAGCACCCTGCGTTCCGTCTCTAAGTTCAACGTGCCTATTCTCGCCACCGCACAGCTCCTTGATTTTGACGGAAAGGCCGTTCTCGCCTTTTATATACCAACGTCGGCCAACAAGCCTGTCTATTTCGGCAACAACCTGAATAATACGTTTGTCCGAGTCGGCAGTGGCGACCAACGCGCTACCGACATTGAGATAGACATACTGATGCGTGAAAAGACATTCGGCATGAAATCTGAAATGGAGGTTGACGGTACGGGGTTCGGAGACCTCAACACGCAGTCGCTCCAGACATACCGCCGCCGAATAAAGGACTACAACCCCGATTTCCGTTACAATGATCTCGATGACGAGCAGTTCTGCATCAAGACCGGAATAATCAGCCGTGGGAAGCTGACTTACGGTGGCTTGCTTATGCTTGGCAAAGGAGAGATCGTGCAGGAATATATACCTCATTTTTGGATTGATTACATCGAGATCCCGGGCACGACATATTCTGATGCGGACTGTCGTTACACATACCGTATGCCTGAGCAGGAAAATATCTGGGAATATTTCAAGGTGCTCTTGCAACGGCTGCGCCTGTATGTTGACAATCCATTTATGGCGGGGCCGGACGGTTTTTCGCCGGAAGATAATTCCCAGTTGTATTGTCTCAGGGAGGGGCTTGTTAATCTTCTCGCTCATGCAGACTATTTCAGCCCGATGCACTCTACCATAAGGGTATTCAATGACAGAATCGAATTCCAAAATCCCGGACGCTTCGCCGTGCGTATCTCCGACAAGCCCGGTAAGGTGAAATCGGTGCCGCGCAATCCCAATATCATAGCCTTCTTCCGCTACGCAAGACAAGGCGAAAATGCCGGATATGGTATTGACAAGATAATGCGTTGGACAAAACTCACAGGTCTTGAAGTTGATTTTGAAAGCGATATAACATCATCGACTGTCACCTACCCATTGCCATCACAAAAAGGTGGTCAGAAAGGTGGTCAGATAAACATAGACAATGAAAATATTTCCGCTGACAATCAATGTAATACACATAGTAAAGGTGGCCAGAAAGAGGTGGTCAGAAACAGTGGTCAGAACCAAGGAGAGGAAACGAGAGCCAGGATTGTTGAGGCGATGCGGAAAAAGCCTGAAATTTCGCGTCGGGAGCTTGCCGATATAATAGGTATATCCCCGTCAGCCATTCAAAAGCATATCGAACACCTCAAAGAAGCAGAAATCATTATCCGTCTCGGCAGCGATCGAAAAGGACTCTGGAAAGTGTTGAAATAATTTGGTTATGATAAGCATGATGAAGGAAATAACAACACGGCTTAAAGAGGTCAATGGAATCATCAGCGGTTATGACGGTGGTATGATGCCTTTTGAACAGGCGTTTGCGCTTGCACGGTTCTACTATGACTTTCAGGATACCAACGCGCTTATAGCCGATGCGGAGGTTATGGCCGGTGAGAATCCGGAACAGCTGAAAGAGACAGCACTTTCCCTCAAAGCAGAGACCGCGACACTCCTTAATAATATAGGACGGCTGGACGGTGTTGATTTCCGGGGGATTGCAAACACGCACTCCCGATATTATCATGCCATATTCCAAGAGGATTCGGACGAGCTTAACCCATACTGGAAGCGGTATTGCGAGCTGAACAACCGTCTTGACTATCTACCTATCGACTCAAAGGAGTATGCCGAGGCCGAAAAGGAGTGCGATGCGGCAAAGGCGGAGCATGACAGACGGCAGACCGATGTCAGGAGGATATATGCGGAATATGAGCGTGAGAACCGGCGCGCCGGGGATGTCTTTTCCCTAAAAGCCCCATATCTGTACGCTCTCGCGGCTAAACTTAATGGCATTGCCGGAAGCATACTCAACGACCTTGACCGTATGGAGAAAGGAGAAGGCCAATGAGCGGAAGCCAGCTGCTTGAAACCGCCAAGTGGCGGGATGTGGTTGAATTAGGGCTGTGCATGGCGATCCACGACGTATGCAACGACAGCCAGTTTGAAAACTGCACACCTCTCGACTTTGCCAATTTCCTTAACGTAAGGGAAGTGACAAAATCCATAGCCGTGTTGCCGAAAGAGAAACTACGGGTATGCTACATGGTCTTTGCCGTGGCGCGGAATATCAGTCCGAGGAACGAGGCGGAGACATGGACGCGGTTGTTCCTTCAACGCTGCGGCATCGCCAGGTCTTACTACGACAAGCACCGCTCCGACATCTGCGCCGATTATGCCACAGAGGACAACCAAAACTACCGCAAATCCATAGACGGAGCCATCGAGGGATGGCGTTCAAGGCGGAAAACCCCGTAAAAATCCGGCTTCTCCCCATTTGTAACATATTAAGAAACTTTGCAAACGCACTATGCGACTGAAATTCAGCGTATAGTGCGTTTGCCATTTTTAACCTTTCCCCGCGGCCGCCACATTGAGCCACATGGGAACGGCTGTAATTTTGCATCGGAACACAAAGGCTGACAAGTCTATCAATCAGCACATTCCAAAATCAAAAATATCAACTAAAACATTTCATTGTCGATGCAGACAAAACGAAAATTACTCAACTCGCAGGAAGCCGCCGACTATCTCGGCTTCTCCCTGTCCTACTTCCGCAAGATGATGATGCGGCGCGTAATCCCCATGTATAAGCCGAGCGGCAAACTCTGCTTTTTCGATCCCGACGACCTTGACGCATATCTCAAGAGCGTCCGCATATCGTCGCATGACGAGATTGAAGCCGAAGCAGCCCGCTATCTCGCGAACAAGAAACCTCTTTAACCACCTACAAATCACCTACAAATCCAATCGTTCAAGACTATGCCTACAGACATTACAATCGTACCGGGTACCAAGTCCGGCAAATCAACGGACACCAAATCCAAGGACTCAAGAACCGCAAATCCAAAGAAAACCCAAATTATCATGGAGTTCCTTCACGAATGTACGCCATACGAGGCCGACGCACTCCGCGCCATGCTCTCGATTGCCGCAGGGAAAAGCACGGTGGAGACCATGCCGCAGTATGACCGCTCCGCGCTCAACCGCTATCTCAACTTCGGATGCGACAAGGAAGCCACCGGAACCGACAGTGTACGGGCGCATCGACAGACCCGGGCACTGGAGCTGATGAAATCCGTGTCACAATATGTGGGGAAGGAGGAGATTATTGACATCACCACCGCGCTGCTCACCGTATCTTCCGACAGGCAGGACATACAGACGGTGTTGAACAATCTTCCGAAATTGCAGACATCGGGCACCAGTCATAATATCGGAAACGTGCCGTCTAATGCGTCGATGCCGAAATAGAGAATCATCGTCAGTCCTCTTTTCCCCTCCGTTTTCGTTGTTTCTCTATCCTTAATTATAAAAAGTCGGAACTGATGTTTGAAGGATATTTGAAAACGCAATCTTATATGAATTGAATATCATAGATATACTGACTGACGAGCAGAGGGGACAAGGAGAACCGCCGAGAAATTTTCATACACAAATTTTCTGTTTTGAAATTTCCAATCTTTGGCATTTCGCCAATAAACCATCTATCAGAAAACAAGGAACATGGAACCACAAAATCAATATCCATTTTCATCTGTAAACATCCGGCTGACATCGGAAGCCGTCGAATGGCTGTCGGGAACAACCACCGACAACGACGGCAACGAAGTTCGCAACATTGCCATCTTCAGCAGACTGCTGAAAGACATGAGAACAACGCCCGGATATGACGATACATTCCGCAGGCCGCTCAACCTGAAGCCCGGTCAGGCTCAATTCTCGGAAATCGGTATCGCCGACAAATGGAATTTTGGACGGAAGAAGATGCACAATATCCTTGCAAAAATGGAGGCCGCAGGACTGGTCGGCATATACAACTCCCGTGTCGGCTCGGCAGTCTCGTTCTCCTGCATAATGGGCTGGAAGAACTCCGTCGGAGAGCTGGTATCTAACGGATTCTTTGCAGATTGAGAGCCGAATCAGATGTGCCATGAATATCCAGAAGTCCAGGTTTGAAGACCGCGTTTTTTGAGAAGTGTTGCGAGATATGTTTTGGTGTTACACCCGGCTCCGCCCGGTTGCACCAAAACGCCTCGCCCTCCCTGCGGTCAGGGTCATGGCCGCTCGCAGGCTCGCACCCGATAATCAGTTTTACATATCACCGAATATCCGCTTATATGAATCATACAGATAACAGCCCCGACAAGAACGCCGGAAAGACAAAGCGAAAGAAGCTGCCGCCAGAGGCCGTGCGCTCCTGCACAGTCACCACAAAGATGACAGCCGCCGAGCGTCGGAAGATACACGAAATGGCCGGAGGATGCGGACTGACTCCAAGCGACTACATGAGGCATAGGGCACTCGGCTATGAGCCGCCGTCGGCACTGACGACCGAGGAAAAGGCATTGCTGCGCAACCTTGACGGATGCCGCTTGGACATTCTCAACTTCGCCAATGCACTCGCCGGAATGGGGCATGACGAGAGAATACGGCTTTTCCAAAAGGTGTCGTTCATGCTCGACTGGTACAAGCAGGTAGTGCCTATTACCAATGCCGTCACCGAGTTTATTAACGTCGTTACGAGCAGCGGCAGAATCAGGATAAGGACAACCAGAAAGAATAAAGACAACTGAAAACATGATAGCGAAAGCCAAATCAATATCGCACGGCATAAACGCGCTGAACTACATAACAGGCGTGTCGGCGAACAAGAAGCACCCGGAGAATATATTTCACATCTGCGACAGCCTTCTCCCTCCCGGCATAGACCCTTTGGGGATATGGAACTCGGTAAAGCTGGACTCCTTGTGCCGTCCACGAATGAAGAACAACCTCATAAGGATAGAGATAAGCCCGGCGGTGGAACATACACGTGATTTCACGCCGGAGGACTGGAAACAGCTCTGGCAGGATTTCGTCACGGAGTTTGACCGTCAGGAGATGAAAGACAGGAAAGGCCGCTTGCTCTCTCCAAGAACCAATCTCGCAGGAAGCAAGTCAACCGTGTGGCTGCACCTTGAATCCGACAGCGGGACTCCGCACCTCCACGCGATAGTGAGCCGTCTTGACGAAGACGGAAACATCAACAACGACAGCAACATCCATTTGCGGGCACAACGGGCGGCGGAACGTGTCGCGAGAAAACGGGGCTGGCAGACAGCGGCCAATATCCACGACATAAACCGTCAGTCTGTCAGCCGCGACTGTCTCGATGTCCTGTACAGAATGAGTGAATGGTCGATTGACGATTATTTCGCCCGGCTTGAGGCGAAAGGATATAGTTTCAAGGTAAGGACTGATGAGAAAGGCGTAATCCGAGGATATATACTGAAAAAAGGAAATGCGAAGTTCAAGGCATCCGAGTTAGGCAAGGGTCGCAACCTCATGGCATCCAAACTTGAAGCAACATGGAATAAACTGCACCCGACGCATGGACAGCAGACAAAAGCCGACAGCGAGGAATACTATAATCGACCCGACTATACCGCTTACAGACCTGATACCCGGCGAGTCAATTTCGAGCATGAAGGCAATTCCTACACCCGTTTTATCCCCGAACAGGTCATGCAGATGTTTGATAACGAGTTCGACAGCAACGAGGTGGACAACTGGGTCGACCTTATCAACGAAGCGTGCTACCATTTCGCCGTGGCTATGGGCTATATGGCGTTTCTCAACGCACCGGCCCACGTTTCAGGTGGCGGTGGGTCATCGGGCAACGACCTTCCGAGGAAGCGCGACGACCTGGAGGAAGAGATCGCCCGTGCCCGTCGTTGTGCCGAGGCAGCCCGCTCCAAGATAGGAATTGTAAGAAAACGAGGATTCAGAAGATAAGCACGAATTATGGCACTCAAAAAATTCGACATATCGGAGGTCAACAAAGCCGGGGCTGACGAAAGGAACGATGAACTGCGACAGAACGAAATCGCCGCGCAAAACAATCTTGCCGGACAGATCCGAATCTTCGTAAAGGAGGCTCCAAACATTATAGAAGCATTGGATAATGCACTGTTGAAACTGGACGCTCAAAAATTCTCATCTTCGGTAAACGACGGCATGAAGAAGACCGTCAGCGAAATGACGAGATCTTTCATCGCCGGGGTCAAGCCCACGGTTGACCGGATTGACAACAGGCAACGAGTTTCCCTTCCAAGTATTGTGTTCTATGTGGCATTTGACACGCTGATATGGCTGCTCATATTCTTTGCATTGGTAGTCTATGCCTTCTGTCAGCCCAATGTATCGGAAACACTGCCAGGCATAATCGGGACGACTTTCTTCTTCTGGCTTGTCTCCACTGCAGCCATCGTTTACCTCTCACGCAAATTCAAATGGTAATGATTGTACAAGTAACAAAAACAATGATCAGCCTAAATATGCTCTGTTCCGATACATTCCCAACAATGCCGATAAAACACCTCCGTCGGGGCTGTTTTGTTACCCACTCAAAAATAACAATTTGTTACCCGTTGATAATCAATGCTAAGCATGGATATATCGAAAATTTCCACCAATATTTTTTCAACCTGCCTCCCGACAACGACTATATCAAGTGGACTGTCGGAAAGGCCATGTATATGGCCGACGGCACGGCCTTGAAGCAGAAGCAGGCCCTTGACGAGAACGGATTTTATTCCGACATAATATCGTCGTCGGCCGTATGCACCATAATCTGCGACTCGATACAGTTCGACGAGCATACACGCCGCTTCAACTACTACGGCACGCAGATCATCAAGAGGCGCACACGCGACCTGAAACGCTCCATGCTCACCACCGGCTCCATAGAGAACGTGCCGAGGACGCAGAACAATCCCCACGGCCTTATGATAACCAACTGGCGCACACTTGAAAACAAAGACCTCGATTATTGACAACGGTTATGAAATCATTAAGAAAGACAATACGGGACGGCAGGAGCAAGGCCGGGAACGCCTTAGGCTCATGGCTCCGTCCGAAGATGGGTGCCATAGGCGCACGCTACCGTCTGGCAGCGAGAATCCGCAAGGCCAACTCATGGGCCACCCGGCACCCCCGACGCACTTTCGGATACGTCGTCGGCTCCCTGTTGCTGATACTGGTGTGCGACATAATTGTTGCCGGGGCGCGCATGGAATCGAAAGACCCGAATCTTCACTCAATCGCCAAGGTGGAGCCTATCTTCAGCGGCTTCCGCACCATACAGGCCAACAAGGAGGCTCAGCGCAGGAGGCTACTGGAGATTACGGGCGACGGCCAGGCCGTGAAGCACGAGCTGGACTCGCTGATGGCGATTCCGCGCAAGACACACGCCGATTCCATCGGGATAATAAGGCGTTACAGGCAGCTCGAAAAGATTGTCGAATCACTCAAACAACACGATAATGAAAAAGATTAATTTCAAACAGCCGAAGTATATCTTTCCGGCAGCGATATTCGTTCCGCTGTGCTTCCTGATATACTTCGTAATGCAGACTTTCGGAGCTGGCGGTGACGACAGACAGGCCGTGGCGACCGACCGTATCAACTCGACACTGCCGGAGGCAAACGCCGAGGCTCCCGGTGACAAGATGTTCGAGATGTCGCGACGCTTCGGCGACGAGGACGCCTTCACAGCGGTGGGCGCGCTCGGCGAGGAACAGGAGGAGCGCGAGGCCCTGGAACACGGCTATTCCGATGACGAGCTTGACCGCATCGACGCCGCCGAGGCAGAGCGTATGCGCCAGCAGCAGGAATTGGAGGAACTGGAGCGGTCGCTTGCCGAATCACGGCGGCATATCAATTCCTACGCCTACGGCGACGGCTACAATCCGGCCGATTATGAGTCCGTCCTTGATCCGAGAAGTGAGTATGTCCGCGATATTGAGGCGATACAGCAGCGCAGCTACGAGAGGCAGAAGGCCATCGAAGCCGGGTTAGGTATCGGACAGCCTGACACGGAGGACAAGGAAAAGAAGCACCGGGCAGACTCCATCGCCAGGGCTAAGGCTGCGGAGCGCGAGAGGAACCGCCCCTTGCTTGTGCTGAAATCGCGTGACACCAACGCCGACAAGTTCAACACCGTGTCAGGCATTGCTGAAAATGCCGACGCTCCGCTCATACGCGCCATGATCGACAAGACCACCAAGGCGCACGAGGGCACGAGGCTCCGCTTCAAGCTCCTTGACGATGTGACTATACACGATGTGAGGCTTCCGAAAGGCACATATCTATATGGGACGGTAACGGGGTTCGGGCAGCAGCGCGTCCGCGCGGCCATAACCTCAATACTCGTGGGAGGAAAATTCCTGAAAGTTAACCTCTCGGTGTTCGACAACGACGGCATGGAGGGCTTTTATGTGCCTGAATCCGCTTTCCGTGACTTTATGAAGGAGGCCGGGGCAAGCACGGTGCAGCAGAACATCAGCTTTGAATCGGAGAGCGGCTACGGCTCCGGAATATCTGGCGAGGCTATAGCACTTCAGGCTTTACAGAATATGTATAACTCGGCCACTTCCGCCGTGTCAGCCAATATCCGCAAGAACAAGGCGAAAATCAAGTACAACACAATCGTTTATCTCATCAACTCAGACGAGGCTTATTGAAAGACAAACAACATATCATTATGAATATCAGAATAATTATCGCGGCTGCCGCGCTGTGCGCCGTCGCATCGCAGGCTTCGGCCAAGGAGAAAATCTATGTCAACTCCGATGTAACCACCCACATCGTCATGCCGGAGAACATAAAGATGGTGGATCTTTCCACCGCCAAGATTATCGGCAACCAGTGTGCCGACAACATAGTGCGTGTAAAGCCGTTCATGGAATCCGACTCGCTCCCCTCCGGCTACCGCGAGGGTGAGCTGATGGGGACGCTGACGCTCATAGGTGAGCGTCACCTCGCGCAGTACGAGGTGGTATATACCTCCGTACCCTCCCGTGCCGCCTCCATACACCGCGTTCCATATTCGGGCATGGACTCTTACATCAATCCGGAGGTATCAATGCCGCAGTCGGAGATGGCCCGCTATGCCTGGGCTGTCTATGGCAGCGGACGCAGGTACAACCAGGTCGTGTCTAAGGCTCATGGCATGAAGGCGATTGTCAACAACATCTATTCGGTGGACGACTATTTCTTCATTGACTACTCGTTGCAGAATCGGACGAAAATCCCATACAACATCGCCGAGGTGCGCGTGAAGCTCACCGACAAGAAGGAGGTGAAGGCCACCAACTCGCAGACCGTGGAGCTGACCCCGGCATACTCGCTCAATCTCGCCCGGAAGTTCAAAAAGAATTACCGCAACGTGCTTGTGCTCGACAAACTGACATTCCCGGACGAGAAGGTATTGCGCATCGAAATATCCGAGAATCAGATAAGTGGCCGCGTAATCACGCTCACTATCGAGTATGACGACATTCTCAATGCCGACGGTTTCGACTCCGACATACTCAGGCACCTGCCTTACTCATATACTCCCCACATCTACAAATAATACCGATAATACCGAATCATTATGAAGAAGATTATTCTCGCCATGATATGCGCCGTCGCCTCCCTCGGAGCCTCGGCGCAGGACAGCAAGCTCACCGTAAACGCCGGATTCCTCTTCCCCTCGACGCTCAACTCCACCGTCGGCTACGAGCGTTCATTCACCTACGGCAATGCCGTGGAGATATATGGTGAAATCGGCAATCACTGGAAATCCGGCCCCGATCAATTCTGGAAAGGATATTACTGGGACGGCGGCCTGATCTACAAGCACCGTCTGCACCGTTACAAAAACGGCAGCTTCCGTGTCCGCTTCGGCCCGCAGTTCGGAGCGGTGGAGCGCAGGTTTTTCATCGGCATTGAGGGCGGTTTTGAATATAACTATGTGTTCCAAAACGGGTGCGAGTTCTCAATCATACAGAAAAACAATGTGAATTTCCTGCATGGCGACACATTCCGGAACGGCCTCATGCTCGGATTCAAGATGCCGTTATAACCGGATTATCCGAATAGCTCCGAGTGGGAGCCAAGACGCACAAGGTCTATCTGGTCAGTGTCGGGGTCAAACCATATAAGGAGGAAGTCACTCTCTATATGACATTCCATATAACCCTTGTAATCACCGGTCAGCATGTGTGGGTTGTGCTTTTCCGGAATCGGCTCCTCGTTTGCGAGCCTGTTCAGGATCTCTTTAAGCTCCATGACCTTCTTAGGGTTGTTTCTGAACCGCTTGTAGTCCTTCTTATATTGAGAGGACGCTTTCAGCTTTTTCATAGCCCCATGGATTTCTCCATTGCTTCGATGGAAGTCAGGTCAAGGGCGGGCTCATCACGCAACGCTCCGCTCTCGGCCTCCTTCATCGCGGCGAGAGTCGTGGCATTAGGCTCGTGATAGGCGGCGTCAAGCAACAGCGTTTCGACATAATTGTTAAGGCTGCGGTTCTGACGCTTTGCAATCCGCTTCAGCCGCTCGATCAGGTCAACGGAAAGACGGAAACTCTGATTCTTCTTTTCAATAGCTATATCCATATCGGTAATCTTTTATACTGCAAAGTTAATGCTTTTATATTACAATAACAACATCTTTAGAACATAAGTTGTATGGCTTTTGAGGAAACAAAGGAACAGCAGCAGATGTATAACTACTTCCGTAGCTGCATCTACATCTTCCTGATAATCGAGATTGTGATGAATCTGCCGATAACGGCGGACAACCGTGTGACGCAGTTCATCCTCGACCTGCTCGGACGCTTCAAGGTGTTCTGTTCCGTGGCAGGGTGTAAGGTAGCGGAGCTGATATGTATATGCGTCGTGTGCATCGGCACCAAGGCTAAGAAGGCTTTGAAGTTCAATCTCAGGACTATGGTGATATATCCGGTGCTGGCCGGGCTTACGCTTGTCGCACTGTGCTTCATCTTCCATGCCGGAGAATGGGGCTTGTCGATATTCGGCTTCCCGGCAAACCGCATAGTGTATGCCTTCTGCTCGGTTGTCGGCACCATGCTTGTGCATCAGGGGCTTGACGGAATCGCCAAATACTATAACCACAAGGTCGGCGAGGACAGGTTCAATTTCGAGAACGAATCGTTCCAACAGTCTGAGAAGATTGCGGAAACTCCATATTCGGTGAATATCCCTATGATATACTATTACAAGCGGCGGATGCACAACGGTTGGATCAACATTATCAACCCGTTTCGTGGCACGATAGTGTTAGGCACTCCCGGCTCCGGCAAGTCTTTCGGAATCATAGACCCTTTCATACGGCAACACTCCCGGAAAGGTTTTGCGATGATGGTATATGATTACAAGTGGCCCACATTGGCAAAGACGCTTTTCTACCAATACTGCAAGAACCGGCACTACGGCCATCTGCCCGCAAACTGCGGATTCCGTCAGGTAAACTTTACCAACGTGGAGTATTCAAACCGCATAAATCCTATTCAGCGCAAGTATATACCCGACCTTGCTGCGGCTTCTGAAACGGCGGCGACGCTGCTTGCCTCGCTAAACAAGGGAGGCGGCGAGAAGAAGGGCGGCTCGGAGGCGTTCTTCACCAATTCGGCGGAGAACTTTCTTGCGGCCATCATATATTTCTTCGTAAATTTCCATCCGACGGGGTTTCTTAAAGGGAAGAAGCTCAGACGATTTATCTCATATGAGGGGAAGAGGCTGGAACTTGTGATACGCAATTGGGACGACTATAACGCCATAGATGAAAACGGAGCGGTGGTGCTTGACTTCGTGGACAGCAACGGCAACGACGTATCGACCGACGAGGACAGGATGTTTGTTGACCTTAACGGATTCTCCTATATAGACCGCCTCGGCAAGCTGATACTGATTGACCGCTGCTGGTACGAGGACGAGGCCGGCAACGAGGTGGTGCCGGACACCGTGACCGGGGAGTTTTCCGATATGCCCCATGTGCTTTCGTTCCTCGGACGCAAGTATTCGGAGGTGTTCGACATTCTGATGATGGATGACAAGATAGCCTCGCTGATGGCACCCTTCAAATCGGCATACGAGAACAAGGCCAACGACCAGTTGGAAGGCATGGTGGGCACGTTGCGCGTCAACGCCGCAAGGCTTGTGTCGCCGGAAGCCTACTGGGTGTTCACCGGTGACGATTTCGACCTGAAGATTTCAGACCCGACGAATCCGAGCTATCTCGTGATTGCCAACGACCCGGAGAAGGAGCAGGTCATAGGCTCGCTCAACGCCCTTGTGCTTAACCGTCTTATTACCCGTGTCAATTCCAAGGGGAATATCCCGGTGAGCATTATCGTTGACGAGCTGCCGACCCTGTATTTCCACAAGATAGACCGACTAATCGGTACGGCGCGAAGCAACAAGGTCGCCGTGACTTTAGGATTTCAGGAGCTTCCGCAACTTGAGGCCGACTACGGCAAGGTGGGTATGCAGAAAATCATCACAACCTGCGGCAACATCTTCATGGGCGCGGCACGAAACAAGGAAACTCTCGAATGGGCGCAGAATGACGTGTTCGGAAAGGCGAAGCAGACATCAACCTCCATAACCATCAACGACTCCAAGGTATCTACATCAATCTCCGAAAAGATGGACTATCTCGTTCCGGCGGCAAAGATAGCTGACATGGCGACGGGCTGGCTCGCGGGTCAGGCGGCGCGTGACTTCACGGCTACAGACAAGAGCATGATGTCGCATTTCGACATCGAGCAGTCGGAGGAGTTCAAGACCACAAAATATTTCTGCAAGACCAACTTCGATATGGCACGGATAAAGGAGGAGGAATCCCACTATGTGGAGCTTCCCAAAATATATACATTCGCCAACGAGCGCGAGAAGGAGATTATGCTAAACCGCAATTTCAAGCGCGTGAACCTGGAGGTCGAGGACATGGTGAAGGAACTTCTCGGAATGCAATAATATATAATGCCATTATCAATGAATAACACCGCCTCATTCAGCATACCCCTCTCCCTCCGGGCAAGCGGAAGCGCATTGAAGATTATCGCGATTCTCTCGATGGTGGCCGACCACTGCGCTTATTTTCTGATGGAGCCGGACGCGCCGTTTTACGGCGTGCTCCGCTCTTTCGGGCGTATCGCGTTTCCGGTGTTCGCTTTCCTTGTGGCGGAGGGCTTCGCCCACAGCCGCGATAGAATGAGATATTTCCTTATCCTGGCATTTGCCGGGATGGTAAGCGAAATTCCGTGGCTTATGCTCAACGGGGCCGACGGCACGCATAACGTGATGTTCACGCTCGCCCTGGGCGTGGCGGCTCTTGCGGTGTTCGACCGGCTTTGCGAACACGGGCCGCTGTCATTCGTCGGGGTGTCAGGCGTGGCCGCTCTCGCATGGTGGCTCGGCACGGATTATGACTGGCGGGGTGTGTTGATGATTTTTCTTTTCTACATCCTCCGGCACGGCACCATGCGCCCGTGGCTGGAGCGTTCATCGACGCATTTCCCCTCGCAGGCCCTCTTGCAGATTATCTTCACATTCCCCCTTATGGCCCACTACGGCATAGCCGGAGCGGTTCTTGCCTCCGCTGTCATCTTCCTATATGACGGTACAAGGGGCTTCATAAGGGGCAACGCCGCCAAATACGCCTTCTACTCAGTCTATCCTGCTCATCTGCTGCTCATTGCGGCTCTGATATAAAGAGCGAGGTCGTGCAGCGAAATGCACGACCTCTTTTTTCCCTTTTATAGTGTTGGCAATGAGCCTTAAAGTCATTACCGGCACTTTTATAGAAAAGGTACGAGCCCAACCCATGGAGCTGGACTCGATTTAATCTTTTTTATAGTGCAGTTGGACGCAACTGGGCTTTCCAAGTACACTTTCTGTCTGCAAAGATAGGCTTTTCTATTGTAATGAACAAATATCCTGAGTGATTTGTCGGTTTTTTAACAATTATTATGCTGTCAGCTATTCTGAATCTCAGATTTCTCCTCTATCTCGGGTATTATGATACCGGTCTTATCCTCTATAAGTGGTCTTAAAGAAGGTGCTTTAGCATACAGCAGCTCTGTCACCCTGTATATATCATCCCACATATCTTTTACCCTGTTGACTGAAATTTTCTTTAGCAGATAATCGACTACAGCCATGGCCTCACGGAATGTGTGCCGGTTAATACCTTGGAAATTTCCGGCCTTGCCTCTTCGGATACCTGTAAACAGATTCAGGTCAAACAATGTTTTACCATGAGCGCAGGCATTACGAACCTCCCTTATGGCTGACAGGTAACTTTTGAATGTGGCTGTTGCAGGCTCTCCGAAACGATTGCTTACCAATTTCTTGTCTTTATTCAATATCAGGCTGTCATATAGAATCTCAATATTGCCGAGAGTCATATACTCCATGGTTTTCCATGCAGGAGCATACTGGCCGAGATATATTTTGTGGTGTCTTTTAATTACATCGTTCCTTTTTATGGAATTGTAGGCAGCTGTTGGGAAGTTTGCGATAAAGTCCGGTTTTACTACCGAGGGACATACGAACCACGTTGGATCGCCGCTGTATTTTGTGGACAGCTCGTATATGAATACAGTGCGGATTGCCACCTCAATCCTTGACAGATATTTATGGAGTATATTTCTTAAATCCAAATCAAAATAATACAGGGCGACCGCATCCTCAATCCGTGTGCCCAGTATTACATTGTGGCTTCGTCCGGAGTCCAGACGTGGATAAGTTTTCTCAAAAGGATACAGATAGAACCCCAGCCGATAGTATCCGATGTCCGCCAGATACTCCCTTGCCTTGGCCTCATCGGAGATTACCACACCATGCCTACGGAGTATTGTAATTTGCTCCTCATAGGTCGTGGCCCTTTTATTATATGGTATTTTTCTTCTTGCCATTTATTATTGTTAAATCAGCTACAAAATTAAGCAATTATTCTGACATTTTGGGTATCCGGGAGGACCTAAATATAAGGATTCAAGGCCTGTATGTGCTATTCCGTGCTAAATCTGTCGGAGTACCCGGATAACGGCGCGGATGTATCCCGGATCCTCGGCATAGCCGATGTTTTTCAGCCACAGCAGATAGTTTCCGCCCTTATAGCGGTACTGCACTTTGGTATAGTAGGCTTTGACGCTCTCCGTCCAATGGGAGAACTCGTAGTATTCGCCCGTCCTCGGATTGGTAAGCCCGAAAAGGTTATGCTTGTTTCGGCAGACTGACGACTTGAACCATCCGGTTTCAAGAATCGCCTGGGCCAGCACTATCTTCGGAAACTTGATTCCGTTCCTCCTTATCTCTTCAACGAGATTCGGAATCGTCAGCTCAGGCAAATTACGGTTATGCCCGCTATCCGTCCGGGATTTGCTCACTGTGCCAGAATTGCGGAATACCGAGTTGTTATCATTTATTTGATTACTGTCAGATTTGCATTCTTGCAGAGGCTTGATATTGGTAATTATTTCTTTTTCAATGACTTTATCCGTCTTGACAAGATTGTGACCCACAATGGGGCAATCCTTGGTGATGGTATGGAACTGGGCTATAGACGAAAAGGGAACCGCAATCATGGCGGCAAGTGTCAGAATTGTGTCCAAAGTGTTCATATGCGTATTTCCTGTAAAATAATTTTGTCGCTGACAAGTGGTTGACGCCACGAATTTAACCCTATTAAAGAACCCGTATGAAAGATTCGGACACAATTTTATCGAATCAGCTCCCATATGAACAGTTGGCAAAACTGGGCCTTGACCGTGAAAAAGTTGAAAAATTACCGCAAGAGGTTAAGGAAAAGCTGATTAAAGGAGAAGTGACGCCGCTTATGGAGGTGTCGTTACCTGCCAGGAATGGCATGGTGATAACATTACCCCTCAAACTCCAGCTCGCCGCCGACAGGGACGGCAACCCGACACTGATAGCCTATCCGGTGCAGCGTGAGCTTTCACCTGAAAGAAACAATGAACTCCGGCTGTCACAGCAGGAGATAGACGCGCTCCGTCGTGGCGACGTGCTGCAAAAGACCGTCGATATTGACGGCGAGAAAACACGCCGCTATCTCCAGCTCGACCCGGAAACAAAGTCCATAATCCACCGCCGTGTGACTGAGGTGCAGATTGAACAGCGGCTCAAGGACATGGAAAAGGTGAATGACATCGAACTCGGCACGCAGCAGAAGCAGCAGGTGCGTGAGGGGAAGCCTATGGAACTCAACGTAGGCGGCGAGAAAGTCACCGTAGGCATCGACCTCAGGGAACCGCAGGGCTTCAGGGTCGTGCAGGGCGACATGAAGGAATGGGAGCGTCAGCAGAAGCTCCGCTACGACGACCTCCACCCCGAATATATCGGTCTGGTAATGACAGACAAGAACCGCTGGGAGTATCAGAAAATAGTCGAGCATGATTCCAAGGAACGCGCCATAAAGCTTGATCCCACACAAAAGGAGCACAGGCAGTCGGGAATGAAACTGCGATGATGAAGGGTAAATTTGACAAGGCCATGTTCGAGGAAGATTGCAGCTTTGTAGAAGAAATCCTCAATGTGCCTCGTAAAATCGCCAAGAAAATAGTTAACGGAGAATCCTTCTACAATCCATTGACAAAAAGAATCCAGACAAAGGAATCTCTGCTGAAAGGGGATTGTGACCGCAGGGCCGACAGGATCAAGCAATGGATTGACAAGGAGGAAAAACGGATAAGTGATTTTCCCGGCTACGACGGAGTGGAGCCATACCTCATGTATGCAAAGGATACTGTCGATATGCTCCGCTCCAACAGCCCAAGCTATAATATCCGCAAATTTAAGGAAACAAAGGAACCAACCCATAAAGAAAAAGATATGCCAAAGAAAAAGAAAGAGAAAGCTCCCCAGGAGGAGCCGGCAAAGACCGTCAGGGCATCGTCCGACGGCGAAACCCCGAAGGAAAAGAAAGCCGAATCACAGTCAGCCGCACAGGGCGAGACCCAGGCGGAGCGCAAGCCCCGCGAGCCGCAGATGGTGACTGTCAACGGCGACAAGGTGACGCACGGCCACGCCTACCAAAGCAATGTCAACCCGCAGGACTGGTATTTCACCGCCAGGCTCAACGGCGAGCAGTTGAAGCCGCAGAAGATGGATCCCGCCGATGTAGCCGCCTACGACAAGAAAGAAATCACCGTGCCGGAGCTAATGCAGCGTTACTACCCGACAAAGCTCATGCCGAGGGTACCCGAGGAGGCCTTCAAATATCCCAACGGACTTGCCGGGCCGTCCGGCCCCATCACGATAGACAAGTTCAACGTGTATAAGGAAACCGACGAAACACGCGCCGACTACGGCAGGTACAAGTTCTACGCTCAGGTGGGCGACAAGAAGATGTCAACCCCCGCGTCGCGCGAAGACCTCAACGCCTACTTCGACCGCGTTATGACGCCCGGCCAGCTCGTAGAGCGCAATTTCGGCGAGCGTCTGCATCTGCCTTCCCACTACGCGCAGTTCCGGCTCCCCGAAGGGATAGACCCCAAGGGTGTCCGCGTCGCCAAAGACCGCTCGGACGGCAGATGGCGCGTGTCGGCCGACCTCGGCGAAGGACGCGGGCGCACGTCGAAGCAGGAAATCTCCTTCGACGACGGCTATTCGCTCTTCAAGGCCAAGAGCGCGACCCGCGAGCAGATAGCCGCCAAATATCTCGGACAGGAGATAACTGCAAAACTGGCCGCGCCGCTGTCAATGGAGAAGTCTGCCTCCATGAAAGTATAACACATCATATCACTTAACAGAATACCAATACCACAATGGCAAGATTAGAATACGACGAGCTTGTGCAGCTCCTCCAGGACGGACAGATAGGACATCTCCGCTTCATGCTGGAGAGCGACAACGCAGAGTCATACCTCGAATGGTGCGAACAGCATGGCATTGAGCCGTCCGACGAGTCGGCGGAGTTCTACTACGACGAAACCGAGATTGACATGATGGAGCGACAGCTCATAGACGACGAGAACTATGGCATCTGGAACTGACGGGTTCAACAGTTCCGGACAGCAGGCCCTCGACCGCTTCGCACAGATGATGATAGAGCGCATGGAGAGTATGAAGGCGTCGGACTGGCGGCAGGGATGGATCGGGGGCGCGTCCTCCGTCGGCCTGCCCCAGAACGTGACCGGGCGCAACTACTCCGGCTCAAACTCCTTCTTCCTCCAGCTACATTCGGCCATGAAGGGCTACGAGCTTCCGGTTTTCCTGACCTTCAAGCAGGCGCACAACTTCAAGGCGCACGTCCTCAAAGGCGAGAAGGCCTTTCCCGTAATATACTGGGATATGCTGGTGCGTGACAAGGACGGAAAGAAGATTAGTTCGGACGAGTACAGGGCCATGTCGCAGGAGGAACGGAAAAAACTTGACGTGATACCGTTCATCAAGGCGTTTCCGGTGTATAACCTCGACCAGACCAATTTCCGCGAGGCGCAGCCGGAGCGTATGCAGAAGCTCCTCGACCGCTTCAAGGTGCCGGAGATACGCGACACGCAAGGGATGTACGCGCACTCCGCCCTCGACAACATGGTGGCGCAGCAGACTTGGCTCTGCCCCATACAGGCCGACCGCAAGGAGAAGGGGGCATACTATTCCCCATCGCGCGACATAGTGATGCTTCCGATGAAGGCGCAGTTCAACACCGGCACGACGCCGGAGGAGGTATATCGCGACGGCATGGAGTTCTATTCGACCATGCTCCACGAGATGGCCCACTCGACGATGACACCCGAAAGGCTCAACCGCGAGGCGGGGTCGAAGTTCGGCGACCCGAAATATGCCAAGGAAGAGCTTGTGGCGGAGCTTACCGCCGCGATGATCTCCCACTCGATGGGATTCGACACGAGCGTCACCGACAATTCGGCCGCCTATCTCGATTCCTGGATTACGGTGCTGAAGCAGGAACCGAAATTCATAGTGTCGGTGATGGCCGATGTCAACAAGGCTTCGGAAATGATACTCGACAGGGTGGACGCACAGCGTCTTGCCCTGGGCGAGCAGCCATATCTCGCGAAGAATGACCCGTGGGTGCCTCCGTTGGAGGACGAGATATGCCCTTTCAAGAACGCCTCCATAGTGAAGACCCGCTCCGGCGATTTCGCCATACGCGCCTCCTACAACGGCGTCGATCTCGGAATGAAACCGATTGAGCGGTCAACAGCCCGTATGTATTTCCAACTCACGGACGAGCGCGAGAAGCACGCATTTCTCGGCAGCACCATCCGCAAGCACTACGGGTCGGAGATTGCCGGCATAGAACGCAAGGCGTCCAAATCACTGTCAATCGCATAATCCTATGGCACCGGGTGACTACAGAATAGATTTCAAGGCGTTGAAGGCGCGTGTCGGCATCGATGACGTGGCCTATTCGCTGGGCTACCGCCTCGACCGCAAGGCCGGGGTCGGACGCTACATAGAGCTTGTGCTGGGCGAGGGCAAGGATAAACGCGATACGATAATTGTAAGCAACCGCCGTGACAAGGCTTCGCAGACATTCTTCCGGCGCGACGGCTCCAAGGGTGACGTGGTGAGCTTCATACGCGAGAATCTCAACTCATTCAACGCCTCCGGGCAGAATGAGTGGCAGCGCATAGCCAAGGTTATGGCGCAGTTCGCCAATATGCCTGAACCTGACTACGGCAGGGAGCGCGACTATGTGAGGGCCGCGTCGGCACCGCAGGTGTTCGACTCGAAGCGTTACAGCGTCCGTCCGATAGACCCCGACCGGATTCCATGCCTCTTCTCGCAGCGCGGCCTCTCGGCTGATACGGTTAAGGCACTTTCTCCCTTTATCTACCTCGTTTCAGACCGCCGCAACGAGAATTTCAACGGCTTCAATATCGGCTTTCCCTATACTGCCGCCGACAGCGACAAGATAAGGGGCTATGAAATCCGGGGTATGGGCGGCTACAAGTCCAAGGCGGCTGGCACCGACTCTTCCACCGCCGAATGGGTGGCCGACCTCTCGCACGGCAGGAACGGGCTTGTGCGCCATGTGTTCTTCTGTGAATCGGCCTTCGACGCTATGGCCTTCTTTCAGATGAACCGCACACGGCTGGGCGAGGACATCGCCCTTGTGTCGCTCGGCGGCACTTTCTCCGACCGTCAGGTGCAGGGGGTGATGGAGCGTTTTCCCAACGCACGGGCGTATGACTGCTTCGACAACGACCTTGCCGGGCGTGTCAACGGCCTGCGCCTCATGGCACTGGTGGAGGATATTCCGCTGAAAATCACCAAGACCGACTCCGGGCTTATGGTGGAGGCGAAAGGAAAGAACTTCGATGTGTCACCTGAACGCTCCATATACACGCAGGTGGGCACCCATATCCCGGTGCGCTACCGTATGGGGCAGTGGCAGCCTCCAAAGGATTTCAAGGACTGGAACGACTGTCTTTTAGGCAGACGCACCGAGCCTAAGATAATGCCTACCAAGCATGAACGTGACGATAACCTTGCCGAAAGACGCAATTCCGGCATTAAAATGTGACTGACCGATGAAGATAACGACAATATTACAGCCATATAAGGTCGGGATTCCGGCGTTGCTCGCTTTCTCCCTCCTGTCGGTTCCGGGAGCGCAGATAACGGCGCAGCAGACCGACCCTACGCTCACGGCGGCGGTGATAGCGCAGACCGCCGAGCTGAAAAGCATACACAAGAAGCGCAAGACCACCCAGGAGCGGATAATAGCTGCCGAGGCAGCCGTGACAGTGGCCCTCGACCGGGTTCACTCCGTGGAAAACAAGATGCTGGAGTATCTTTCCAACGCCCAGGGCGCGATGCAGAACCTTTATCAGATAAAGCGCGCGGGCGAACTGGTGCTGACGGAGATCCCCAAAAACTGCGACCTGCTGAGAAAATCGGTGCCGGGACACCTCAAAGGCACGGCGATAGCCCTGCTGGTGTCGGACGAGCTGACCGACGCGGCGACCCAGATGGCTGCTCTATATCCCTTTATGAAACAGCTTGTGACCTCCGGGAGCTACACTGTGACCGGAGCCGACGACAGCAAGGAAAAACACAAGGTCAACCTGCTCAACTCCGCCGAGCGGTACTATATCGCCAACGAGGTCGTTACGCGCCTCGAAACGATAAACACCGACCTGTGGCTGCTGGCATGGCAGGTGCGCACGCTCTCATGGAACGACCTTTGGTTTTCTCTCGACCCGGACGGCTGGGCCTCGGTGATGTCGGGAAAGGCTATCGCCGAAAATCTTGTGTGGGAGTGGAACACCATCAAATACAGATAACGAGAATACAGTTGAAGACAATCAAATTTTTTACATTTCAATATGGATAACGAAACAAAGATTATCGGCCGCTGCCCGGTGTGCGGCGGCAACGTGGTAAAGACCTGCAAGGGCTACCGCTGCGAGAACAATACCGGGGAGGACGGCAAGTGCGGCCTCTTCATCAACGGTGTGATCGGCAACCGCAAGATGTCCGATGACGAGATTGCGAAACTGCTTGAGAAGCGGAGCATATTGCTCGACGGCTTCGCCACCAAGGAGTGGAAGGCTTTTCCAACGGTGCTTGTCATGGGTGACGACGGGGTTATATCAATGGAGTCTATTGTGGCGCGTTGCCCCCGGTGCGGCGGAGAGATCCGTGTCGGAGCAAAGGCGTTCAACTGCTCCAACTACCGTCAGGAGGGGAATCCCTGCGATTTCGTGATATGGCGCAACATAGGCGGCCACCTGATGACGCTCGACGACGTGCGCGAGATATGCGCCGACGGCGTTACATCACGCGAGATAGAGATGTATGGCGAGAACGGCGCGATATACCGCCGCAAGCTCGGCCTATCACCCGACAAGACAAAGGTTATCAAGGTATGAGGCCGGGAACGAAACTCGCAATAATGCTCGCCTCCGGCGCGTTGGTCTGGGGGATTATAGCGATGGCCGTGTGCTGGCGCGAGAAGCCGCAGAAGCGGGCCGTAAGAGTGGCGCAGACCGCCCTCCATGCCTCGGTTGACAATCCTGAATCGGTGAAGGTGATTGCCGTCAGCGATCCGGACAGCGTTTTCGGACGCTGCTACATCGACGACGAGGAAAAGATGGCGATAGCCGTGTCTATGATGAAGGTAAACGAGAGGGTGATGTCGCAGACCGACAACCTCGGCAGCATGGACTTTGACAATCCCGCCCTCCGGGAGCTTGTCGAGAGGCAGATGTCCTCTATGTCGGCCATGCGCTCCCTTATGTCGTTGGAAGGCCCGGACGCTCCCCGAAAGCCGTTCAGCGGCTGGAAGGTCAAGATAGAGTACGAGGCCGTATCGGAAAGCGGCACTCCCTACCGCTCGGAATACTGGTTTATCACCGACCGCGACGCGCAGTGCGTGGTAAGCTCTTTCGAGATACCGTTGCTGTAAACAATATTCATCATTCAACCAACCCGTAAACACGATTATATCAACTCCAAAACAACTAACGCTTATGAAGGATCTTCTTAATCAAATCGAAACTCTCACCACCTCGTTTATGAAGGACGCCTCGTCGCAGCTTGACAAGGGTAACAAGGCGGCGGGGCTTCGCGCCCGTCGCGCCTCCCTGGAGCTGGAGCCGCTGCTAAAGCGGTTCCGCAAACTGTCACTGGCGGCTGCAGCCTCCGGCAAAAGACAAGATTAGCATCAGGATGTTCTGGCAGGGACATTCATTATCCACTCATTATTGCGGCTTCCATTTTACTGCCATTCCAAATAATAGGACAATTTCTTTGCTATCCGGGAATCTCTGTGCGCGAGCATGGGGATTCTCTCTTCTGTCGGCCCGTGGCTCTCGCGCCCGTGTATTTTTCGTTACAAAGTTACGGCTGGCGGTGACGGCGGCAAGCGACCGCCTTCGGCTTGCCTGCGTGAAAAAATCCGGCAGCCTTCCGCGATTTGTGCCAAATCGGGTATTCCGTATTTTTTCGCTTGCCACGCTTGCCTTGCGCCCCCTGTGCCCTCCGTCCTGATTGTATCGAAAAAATCACCCGGACGCGAGAAGCCGCAAGGCTTCAGACAAAAGGGAAAAAACAAACATTTCTCAAACATCTAAAACCCTTTTAATTATGGAAGCAGCAAACCATACCAACGCCAACAACGCAGTAAACGTGACCACAATCGCCCTCTCGCTCATTCAGCCGAGTGGCTTCAACCCCCGAAAGAGTTTCGACGAGCAGGCTCTTACCGAACTTGCCGATTCTATCCGTCAGCACGGGGTGATACAGCCTGTAGGGTTGCGCCCCATACCCGGCACCGACCGATACGAGATAGTGTTCGGCGAAAGGCGTTACCGCGCCTCGCTCATAGCCGAGCAGACGGGAATCCCGGCAGAGATATATGACAACCTTTCCGACAAGGAGGCGGAGGAAATGGCGATTACCGAGAATCTGCAACGGCAGGACATCGCCCCTATGGAGGAAGCCTCGGCTTTCCGTCGCCTCATAGAGAGCGGACGCTACGACGCGCAGTCACTCGCCGTGCAGGTAGGCAAGAGCGTGGCCTATATCCGCACCCGAATGAAACTTACGACCCTCATACCCGAAATAGCCTCATTGCTTGACACGGACGACATCACCGTCAGCGTGGCCTCCGAGATATGCCGTTACGGCGAGGACATCCAGCGTGAGGTTTACGAAAAGCACCTCAAAGACGGTCTGCCGTACAATAGTTGGCGTGGCATGAACGCCTCTAAGGTGGCGCAGATGATAGAGCGCGACTTCACAACCGAGCTTTGCCGTTACAGCTTCGACAAATCAGCGTGTGCCTCATGCCCCCACAACACCTGCAATCTGCTCCTTTTCGTGGAAGAGGGCTACGAGGGAAAATGCGCAAAATCCTCATGCCTCAAAGAGAAGCACACCGCATACCTCGCCGAAAAGGCAGTATCCATGCTTGCCGAATACCCCGAAGCCAACCTCTGCCAATACCAATACGACACCAACGAGGCGGTTGCCTCGCGCCTTGCCGAAATGGGCTACGAGATAGAGACCGTAAGCGATTATCCCAAACGCTTCCCGACCGAACCCGACGCACCGCAGAGGGAGGAAGATGATACCGACGAGGAATACGCGGATATGGTGCAGGACTATCAAGAGGAAATGCAGGAGTATTACACTGAACGTGCCGAACTGCTCTCAAAGAGCGAGGCAGGAGAAATAACCCTCTATATATGGGTTGGGCGCAATGACGTGACCCTCGGCTACAAGGCTGTGCCCGTAAAACAGCGCGAGGACGGCAGTGCCTCCACCGCGATAATAGCCGACTTGAAGGCAAAGGATATGCGTAACAAGGAGATAGCCGTTGAGCATACAATCGCCGACACAAAGGAGCAAATCAAAAAGGTTGACATCACCGAGGCGAAATTCTCCAACGAGGAAGACAAGATGATATATTTCTTCCTGCTCTCATCGCTTCGCAGGGAGCATTACGAGGCCGTGGGTCTGACCGACCGTGACCCATACAAGGCTCTCGACGACATGGAGAAAATGGCAATCATCGCCAAACTCAACGCCAAGACCAAGGCGATTATCCGCAGGGATTTCCTTATCGCCAATTTCCAAGGCGCATACCGCACCAACGCAATATCCGGCCTCCTTTTCGCTTTCGCCAAGAAGCACATGCCGGACGAGTTCGCGGCAATCGAGAGCCAATACAACGAGATATACGAGAAGCGTCACAAACGCCTTGAAGAGCGCATAGCGCAACTCAGACCTACCGACTTGCCGGAGGCTGAACCCGAGGCTCCCGAAACTGCCGAAACGCCCGAAGCCGACGAGCCGGAGGAAGCCGTGACCGACCCTGCCGAGGAAATTGCGGCTGAACCTGCCGATAAAGCACCCGAAGAAACCACCGAAGAAACCACCGAAGAAGCCGAGGTCATTCAACCCGACCCTGCCGAGGACGCACCGCAGGGAACTGACAACGACACCGAAGAAGCTGCCGCCTAAGCGATAGGCAAATGTTTGAGCAAGCCACCCCAAACCGAATGGTGCGGGGTGGCTTTTGCTCGTACCCGACCAAAAGCCGCCGGTTTTGGAAACCTGTCAGCCAGACTGATTTGGAAAATTGTTTATCAAATAAGCCCCATAGGATATTACATATAATCAGGATGTCGGGGAAGACTGCTACTAATTGACAGATTTCTGTATCTGAAAAACGAGGGAGACTATTTTAATTAGTGAATAACATTCATTGCTGACCAATTTAGTAAAACAAGATAATAGGTTTGTGAATACCTATATTATATATGGACTCAAAACTTGTATGTCAGCATCAAGTGAAACCCAAGCTGCTTGCTCTCTATATGAGGACTTATGGTTGATGTTCCCCCATCTCTTATGGTCAATCCATCATAATTGGTATTTCTGATATACATATCGAATCCTGCCGTGAAATACAACCTTTTCCAAATGTCATAGCTAAATGATGCCTCAAAATGATTGAATGAAGAATTAGAGGAATCACCTTGCACATTGACAGGCTTGCCTTCTGGTGTAGTTGACCAATCAAAATCAGAATCATAGCCATTCCATGTATAAATCTTGTAAAACTGGTTTGCAAGCCTTAACGACAGCCTGTCATTCCAAAGATTAAGATTTGCTCCCGCCTTTATTGAGAATCCTGATCCCCAGTTGTAGTTGCGGTGATAGTCACGATAGAAGTCGGTAAGGATTCCCGCCAAAGCTATACCGTTTAGATGCAGAAAACCGTCAATTCTCATTATCGGCAATGGCTTGTATCTGAACATAACGCCGCCTCCGACCGAAGCTGGGGCACCCAGCTTGTACGGTACGGCGCATGGAAACAGTTTCGAGCTGTTTCTCTCTTCGCGGATTGTGTCAGAGTCAAAAAAGTCAAAATGCTGGTATAGACCAACATTTAGGTTTAAATCTTTTTTATCCACAATCTCCTTTGAAAGAAGTCTGCCGACAATCTCTGCACGACTTAAAAGCGGCTGAGATTTTATTCCCTGTACTTCAAGCAAGAAAGTAAAATAATCGTATGGAGCTTTCGTTGTCTCAGCAAATTTGTCGCCATACTCTATATTTACTTCCGCCGCAACGCCTGCCTTGGTACCCTCGTCATTATCCCACAATGTAAGCAATCGTCCGCCTAACGATAGCTCTACACTGATTGGGGGAATTCCGAAATTGCGTCCGGGAGTATTGCGCTTTTTCCAGGCATCACCGGAAAATATACGGGTAAGTCCCCTCATGGGGTTAACAACGAATGCAGCAAGCTCCCTTCCAAATCTTTCCCCACCCGATGCTCGGTCGTCGATGATAAGGTCGGAAGCCCTGTAAAGCACCTCTCCGATAGCGGCACCGCCCACAGGGGTGGCTATTATATCGTTTGTAGAGGGGTATTCACACTCCATGAACATCTCCCACATGGCACTGCCTCCTATGGCAAACAGTTCCGACTGCCAGAAATTATAGCCGTTGGAACGCCCTGCATTGAAGAAAATTGATCCATTATAGGGATGGTCGAACATATTGGTATGCAGATGGTCGTCATCCCACTCGAAGCCGTGCCGGAAATTCTCTTTGATGGTGCTCCATGATATATAGGCATAGTGCCCGTCAAGCACATAACGGTCGAACGCCCATAAACCGATATTGAAACCGACAGTCTCTCCGGCAGCGCGCCAGAAATGCTTCTTTCGATACCTTGCAACATCAATACTGTCTGGAGGAACCACCTCCGAGACAGTGTGTGAGTCTTGAAACCGGAGTTTGCCCGAAGATATAACAGATAAGGTATCCGCCTTCTCTAATGTGTCGGTGTCAATCTGGGAGTAAGCCGGCAATATTGCAGCATATACTGATATAATTACTAAAAGCAAAAGTCTTTTCATATTGTTCATCTCATCTTATTCAGTTGGAAATGGTCCTACAATCTTCATTACATCAATCTCACTTTCTGCCATAGTATAGCACCCCAATATGCCAACTCCGCCCTCTATGTTAGAGAAAACCTTTACCGGGTCAGCAATGCCGAGGTCAATCATACCACCCTGCAGCCCTTTTTCTCCCGTCTGGTTTATCAGAACGCTTACAAGATAGTCATAATATGCCTTGGAGATTGCATAAAGTCTGAATCCACGCTTCATCTGTGTTTTTCTCCATTCATTAGACCCTTTTACCATCTGCACTATTTCCTTGACTACAATGGTGTGTTCTTTACCATCAATCCCTTTGTCAGAAAAAGGAAGCCCGTATGGTGAATATGGCTCCCATCCTGGAAGTGTGGAATGGATTTGGCTGGCAAGCTGCTGAAATACAAGCTCATGGGTAAAGTCTCGTTCTCCCATCCTGATGTCCTTGCCTCGCTCCACCGCGTCCCATTGCAGAAAATAATAATTGTCTTCATCCGGACGGTCTGTAAACGTAATGCCATACGTGAATATAAAGTCTGAGTTGGTATAGATACTTACCGGACCCTGCCGCTCTACCGAGACTCCTTCTATGCTGGCCGCATCCGGCATAATGTCGGATGCGGAGACGAAGGTCTCTGAGTATTCGGTGCTGATAGTAACCCTGTCACCAGACTGTATTTTTATATCCGATATATATAGATTTCTTGTTTTATCATATTCCATGATTCCTCTTCCAACTTCGTTTACCTTAACCAATATGTTAAGGTCTTTCACGTATGTCCTGTCGTTATGGATGTCGGAAAAGAAATAGGTCTTTGTCGCCGACACCTGCAGTGAAGAATCCGGACATACCAAAGAATTGATGGTAAGGATATTCTCGCCGTCCTTGTCGCGGTATTCGTCAAGATCCACCTCGTGATAGCACGAGATAAGCATGACCGGGAACAAGGCTGAAAGCAGATATTGTTTGTTTCGCATTTTTTAGAATGAATATGTATAGGAGACTGATGGAATTATAGGAATGAAGCTCAACGTCTTGAACGCTCTGTGCCAGTTATCTTTGTTGGCGGAGTCAATAATGTTGTTCTCATTGTCTTTCTTGATAGTTATGGCATTCATCCGACAATAGGCATTGTAGAGACTGAAATTCCAAACCCCGGAACGTCCGTTCTTATATGTCTTGTAGATGCTCATGCCGAGGTCAAGCCTGTGGTATGCCGGAAGACGCACATTGTTTCTCGATGAATAATAGTCTATTCCGTCAACTTCGTTGCCGTATCCCGGAGGACCTACTGTAGGCGCGTCGGGGAACTGGCTCCCAGGTATGTCATAGTTATACATCGAGAGTGTGAGCCGGTTGCCGGTCATATAAGTCCACCCGGCATTGAAATCTATTTTGTCGTTGAGCTTGTAAGACAGGTTTATATTGATTTTGTGACGGTTGTCAAACTTTGCAGGGAACTTTCTTCCGATATTCAAATCCTCAAACTTGCGCCAGTTCCACATCAGCCCGTAACCGAGCGAGCCTGTAAACCTGCCCGCCTCCTTTGTAACACTAAAATCCAGCCCGTAAGACCACCCTTTCCCGGAAGTGAGTTTCTCATTCCATGAGAGTCCGGGATTCAGTACAGATACGCCTTCACGATATTCGAGAAGATTGTCCATGTCCTTATACCATCCCTCAAAAGAGAAATACATATACCATGGAAGGTTGCCGTAAAATCCCAGTGAATACTGGTCACTTCTTAGAGGCTTGAACCCTGCGGCGACGGGTTGCCAAAGGTCGGTTGGAAGACTTATATAGTTGTTTGAAACCTGCTGCACATATTGGTGCATTCTCGCATAGCTTGCCTTGACGCTATAGTTTGTCCCTATGGCTATCTTCAGAGATGCCCTTGGTTCAATATTGGAAAATGTGTGTCCCTGAATTCGGCAAAATGTCCCTCTAAGACCTAAGTTGAACGCTATCTTGTCATTGAAGTTTAGAGTGTTGTCAAGGTATGCAGCCAGTTCATTGGATGAGATATGAGGGCTGTTATTGTCATCCTCACTGCATTCCCCGTCGGAATAGAATTGGTTTACAAGACCTTCCGGCAGATAGTCGTGGCTGACAAACTCTATTCCGGCTCGAAGCCTGTAAGTTTTGGAGAAATCGGCAAGATAGCTTGTCCTGACACCGATGTCGGCGATGCTGTTTTTTGTCCGACTTTTGTTATATCCGTATGTGTCAGAATCCTCCAGATCACTCTGATATTCCCTTTCCTGACGGTAGGTGGAAGAATATTTGGAGTAATATACAGATGTATTCCATATCCCTGGTCCGAGTCTGTAGTCGAATGCACCGAGCACACCCCAGTTGCCCCATGACAGACGATTGACATCCTCATCAAAGAAACGGGTGGTTGACTCAGTGTCGTCAGGCACCGGTATGCCGTCAGGCCCCACTACATAGCTCTCATTCTTACCCTCAAATTCACGCAGGCCTATTTTGAGGCGGTCATGACCATAATATCCTATTATATAAGCCGTCATGTCTTGGTTAAACTTGTGGTCAAGACGGAGATTGAGGTCAGTGAAGCTATATCCGGCAATATGTTTCTTTCCTTTTTTCTTTTCAACCGCGTTCATTATTGCAAGTGTCGGTGCCGAGACCAGGTCAATCCATGAACGCCTGACACCTATGGTAAATGCCGTACGGTCTTTTATAACAGGTCCGGTAAGGAAGATATTGGCGCTGAGCAACCCCACGGAAAACTTTCCATGAAACTTTTCAAAATCAGAACGCTTCATGGCAACATCAGTTATTGAAGATATTCTCCCTCCGTAGCGCGCAGGAAATGCGGCCTTGTAGAAGTCAACACGGCTTACAGTCGGGACATTGAACGACGAGAATATGCCTCCAAGATGGCTAACATGATAAAGCGGTAAACCTTGGTAGAGAAAAAGGTTCTGGTCATTGTCTCCGCCTCTCACATACATTCCCGTGAATCCTTCGACACCCTGGGAGACCCCAGGCAGAGTCTGCAATGCCTTGACAATATCAGGTTCGCCAAACATCACTGGTAAGTCCATTACCATCTTGTTACTTAGGCTTATCCTTCCCATTTCCGGAGCGTTGAGGTTGCGGTCGGCACCATAACCCCGTACTTCCACTTCTTTCAGTACATTGACTTTGCCGACTGAATCGGACGTGGCAAAGCCGTCTTGACCTAAAACACAGATGGCAGGGAAGCAAAACAGCCCTGCCATAATGGCGATTATCCTTAATGTCATTTTGTAGTTAGCTTAAGGATAAGACCTTTATTCTCGTGATGCGAGAGGGGATCGCCGGTAAACTCGCCGACGTACTCATATTCTATATTCTGTATCATGGTCGTGCCTTTGAACCCCATTATATTGGAGACAGTCACAAACGACGACTTATCGCCTTCCAAGGGGAAGCCGGCAATCGATACGGTAGTCGTATAAGTCGGATCCGACGGATGGGCTATTTGGTCCAGATCCTTATCGGGGTCTAAATTGGCATCTAAAAGCCTTGAAGTCAATGTTACAGAGGATACTGTCATGGTCTCTTTTCCGTCAACACTGAACTCAAGTTGTTTCCCCGAATAAATGCCGTCGCGATAGCTTGGAGAATTGGGGAGTGATGGCTCAGTCTCCTCATTATTGCAAGACAATATTACTAATGGTACTATAAAGAGCCAAATCCTATATATCAATTTCATTATTTATTCTTATAAAACTGGGGTTTAGCGAATCAAAGCTACATTTTAGAAATTTACCCCTGCTACATATTACTGCGGCAGGGGTAAATCATAATATTTATACATCACACCCTTAAATTGAGGGCTGGTATTGACCTTTCTTCGCAAATAATAATTTGAAAGAAGACATCTTATCATTAAATCCCGGAAGGCTCGGATATTTTTTTACCGAAGTAGGAGGAGCTACACAAGTAATGGTGCGATCACTGAAATTACGATCATCGTAGCCGATAAATACAGCCTCAATTTCAGAACAGGGGTATTCAAAATAACCCAATTTAAAGATTTTATTGGGATCATCGGGCATGTTGTTTGTCAAGATTAGAGACGAACACTTATCGTTAAACTCCCAAGGCTTATTTTTTAAGTTGGCCACCTCAGTATAGATAATCGAGTCATTCAACTGGAAAGAATAGTTTCTATCCTTGAAGTCTCTATCATCATATAATGTAACCTCAGCCAAGTCATTGTACCCTGCACGCGTAAGGGCTACGGCAAGAGCAGCATCAACAGCCTCAATACTCTCATCCACCTCTATACCATTCGAATCGAGATTATTCTTCAAATCAGGATAGAATGTAATGTTGTGCGAATCTTTGGCAGAGATAGACCAATCCAAATCGTTCGCAAGCTCTTCGGCATAGATTGCCGAGAACTCCGAGTCAAGGAACAAGAAGTCCCCATTCTCGTCATAAGAAGTTGGCACATTCTGGTAAGTTTTGCCTTTATATGTAATATTAAGGCATTCGACCAATTCACCAGATCTGGTCGAAATTTCTTCGTCCTGTGGGACAGGAACATCCGCATCGTTACTACAAGACCAAAGTCCCGCGATTGAAGCAACGAGCAAAGAATACAATAATGTTTTCTTCATCTGTTAGTTGTTGTATATGTTTTTATAGTATAACGCAACAAGAGGATAATTGTTCAGCAGTGTAAAAATCTTAGGAATAATTAACATTTAGAGCGTTACTTCTTCTTGATGAATTATTTTGCAAAGTTATAAATTATTTTCTAACCCTCCAAATATAAAATTGTTTTTTTGATTTGCGAACCACAAACAGTAGCACAAATAGCATTTGGATTAAAGCCTAAATATAACATAACTCTCTGTAAATTAGCAGATAATATCATTAGTGCCCTTTGCCACTACAACGATGAGGAGTTCTGACATCTATCTATACATCTTAGGGAAACCTACCGGGCTGAAGCCGAGGCAAAGCGGAGCGAGGTGTGGGCGCATGGAGCGCATCACGCCTCACTACCTTGCATTCCTCCGCTCCCTCCCGAATACCTGATAATCCGGGCTATATGCCATGTCCGTGAGCCGGGAGGCACACCGACATCACATATAGCCTTTCGTGTGTAAACCGGCCGCGCCACAAGACTGAAGCCTCCGTGAAGGCGGCTTCCGACTTGATCCGCGCTCTATGCCCGGAACACCGCAACCCCGATGCCGTGAACGGCATCCGGCCTGCCGCAACCTGCCGGTTAAGGTCGCCGGATATACTTTTTTGTTTGAAAACCCTGCGGGCTTCACCTGCGGCGGCGTTTTTGTGTGCGAAGCTACGGCGGACGGGCGGAACGACAAGTGACGCCGCGCTTGAGGTCGGAGTTCCGCGCCCGTGAGCCTCCGCATTTTTTGTCGCTCAAAAAATGGGTATCCCGCGCTTGCCCTCTGACTTCACACTTGTCTAATCCGCCCCGGTGGTCCGCCGTGGTGTATGCACAAAAAACATACCCCCTGCGGATGAAGCCCGGAGCTTCAAGCCAAAAGGGAAAAAACAAATTCAAACACTAAAACATGGACTATCAAGCAGCAGCAACCATCATCGACCGCAATTCGGGTCTTTACGACATTACCACCAACGAGGGCAGAGAACGCAGACGCCTGTTTTTCTCCACACAGGGCTATATATGCGAGTTCGCTCCACGCTCACGCAGACGCGGCTACATCATACCGCAGTCAACCGTAGCCAACTGGCTCGGAGTAGTGAAAGTGGAGAAGCCTGAAGCAAATATTGTGGAAAAGTTCAGGCGTTACGCCTCGCGTGCCACCTTCCCCTCGGCTTTCGTGCGAAAATGCCTCATGGCAGACCCTACAAAGGGCTGTTACGAAAACCGGCTCACAACCGGCACTCGCATAGATGGTGAGATTATCTCCCTCAAAGCCGTGGAGCGTCATGCGCCGTGGGCGGTAGAGGAATTTCGCAAGGCACTTGCCGAAAGGTGCGCCTATCATTCCGGCAGGTTCGACTTCCGGGGCTATGACGGCACCCTATGGATAGAGATAGCCGACAAGGACGACGGATATTATCGCAAGGGCGACATCAAAGCCGGACTTAGCAAGGAGTATCGCGGCTGTGGCAACGGCTACTACTATCTGTTGATTGACAACGAGCACTTTATAGGAGTTGATATAGACTGATTTATAAACCGCTCCCTGCGCGGTCAGAGGCGCAGGGAGCATAAACACAATACCGATATGATTACAACTGAAATCAACTACAAGGGCAAGGAATACACCTGCCGTATCGTGAGAAGCAACGAGGGCGAGGAACTGATAATCGCGGGAACAAGCCTGCTTGATGTCCTTATGCCTTATCCTGCAACCGACGGCTCGGACGGCTTCGCCGACAAGGAGGCTGAAAAGGTCGATGAAGATATTTTCTTCTATACCGCTGACAGCAACCTCGGTCTGCCCGATGACGCATTAATCGAGGAACTTAAAGAGGATAATCCGGAATGGTTTGATTGACAAAGCGAAACGATTATGAACCGAAAAGAGGAAATACGAAAAGAAGCCGCCGAGCGGTATAAGGACAGCGATTTTCGTGTGCCTAATATGTATTGCTTCATAGAGGGCGCGGAATGGGCTGACAAAAATCCATGTCCCGAATGGCATAGGTTTTCGGAGTGTGTGCCGGAAAAAGGACAGGTGATAATATATGCCGTAATCGAGGCTGATTTCAAGATAGCCTCATATCAGCTAATGCAGTATGACCCGTTACTACCCATGCCGCAAGGCGACAATGTGAGCTGGCTGGCAGTACCCGAATTATAGAACAGTGGGGCGTGAGGCGTATATACGTGTCACGCCTTGCTGTTTTGGGCGCGGGTCTATGGAATACCAATGTGCCGCCGGGTCTTTGGATGACCGCTCTCGGAACGATGGCCCTGATCCGCTTCAAGGCTGACGCTTTGGAGCGGATGTTTTTATGAAGATTTTTTCCTGTGAATTATTCGCTGCCGACAGGATTGGCGTTTTTCCGTGCGAAATTACCGCGTCCGGGAGGAACGGCAAAGGCCACTTCGTTTGAGGTCGGCGGACTGCGCCCGTGAGCCTCCGCAACCTTCAGCTCGAAACCGAGCCTTCGGTTTCAAATTTTCTCGTGCCTCCAAAATTTGGGTATCCCGGTCTTGCCGCTGACCTCACCCTTGCCTTATCCTCCCTTTGGCCGCAGTTGCGAATTGCACGAAAAACGGCCAGCCCTGCCGGGAAGCTCAAAGAGCTTCACAAAAGGGAAAAAAATAACAACTCAAACATTTTAAGACAATGCACGGCACAATCTATCAGTTAGGCACAAGTCCGATAAACGAGGACGAATATATGAATCCCGAAACCATTTCGGAGGGAGAATCTGTATGCATCGGCTATGCGGACGAAATAGCGGAGGCAGAACGTAAAAGCCAAATGGAGGAACTTGTTGAAATACTCCCCAAAGGCATGTTCACACTCAACAACGACCTTACCCTAACCTACAATGGAGGCATCAACGAATGGCGGCACCATTATGCACGGCTTATAAGAGAGAGGGCGGAGGCCATAGACACCGATAACGTAACGGAATGGACCGGGCCAGTCTATCAACTCCAAAAAGCTATAATCAATCCTCTTGACACCGACAGCCTTTTCATCACCGACTTCGGCTCCAACTTTGGAACGGCTGAACACTCCGCAGAATTTATGCGCTTCGTGGAACGGCTTACGCCCGGAAACAAACTGTATGCAGGAATGATAGCAGACTATTATCTATGACACCGGTATTACACGACCATGCGAGTAAAGAGAATGACAATTGAAGAAGGGAGGCGAGTAGGTATAAGCCGCTTCCCGAACTTCCACAAGACCGGGAGTGTACGGGGCATGAAAAAGCTGTATTACGGACAGCACTGCCTTTTGGTGCGTTGTGGCGACTATATCTATAATGTGTCGTCAGAACCTCAAATCTACAATCAGGCAACCATCTAAATTCCAAACGATATGAACACAGACATTGATTTCATTAATATTGCCGAGGGCGACAAGGAGTTTGTAAAGACTTTCGAGAACTTTGTCAACGGCAGAGTGAGCAGCACCGAAAAGACCGGTATGGCTATGACTGCCATGCACCGCTACCTGCAGCAGCAGGCGTTCAAGGTCTTTCTCGGCTATATGAAAGCCCTCGCATACAACTACCGCAGAGGACGCTATGACGACCGCAACGAGTGGGCCTCGCGCCTCGCTGCCGAGGCTTACAGCCACTTCATAGACAAGGAACTCATCTACGACCCCGAATTTGCCAAACTCAAAAACGCCGCTGACTATGTACGATACTGATACCGACTTTCCCGAATACGGACGGCAGTGCGACCTCAAAGAGCCGTGGCGCGGCTACCGCAGAGGAACGATTGTAGGACGCAACGGCTACCGCTTCATAATAGAGGTGAGCAGCGGAGCGACCATAGAATTGTATGAAGATGAAATAGAATTTGACTGATTATGAACAGACTGATGACACCAAGACTGGAGGAAGCCTTCAAGGGCTTCCCCCTCTACTCCCAGGACGGAAAGGGCAAGGACGCCGTATGCGTGGCGATATTCGCCATAGGAAACGCCTGGTGGTTTGTGCTTGAGGGGAGCAAGGAGGGCGATGACACGATAATGTTCTGCATTGTCGTGGGACTCGCAGAGGACGAATATGGCTATGTTTCGCTCAACGAGCTTGCAGGGATTGAGATAGATTGCCGGGAGCATGGCTACGGAATACTCCAAGTCACGGAGGTGCCGTATTTCAAGCCCCGACCCATAGGGGAGATAGCCGACAAGCGGTTGCAGTCTTTCCTCTCCCGACTGCATGACCGCCCCGATGAATGACAGATAACCCGTCAGCCGTGGCGACCGTGCCACGGCTGACACAACCTTATACCGACATGGATATTCAAGATACGATAGACCGCATAACCGAATGTGCCGAAGCCAAAGGCTGGAGCGTCCATACATCAAAGAATCCCAAGGCCGAGATATGGCAGTTCGAGTTTTCCCAATCCACCAAGGCAGGGCAGGATTTCAACTTCTCCGCCGAAATGAAAGACGGCGACCCCGACAGCCTCATAAAGTCAGTGAGGGAGTATTACGAGGGCTTCGACCCCGACGAGGAAGCCTACCTCTGGATAGGCGAGGACGGACACGGCAGGAACGGCGCACCGTACCATATCCGCGACATAGTGGCTGATATGGAGGACGCGGAGAGCATGGTGCTTGACCTGCTCGCCGCCCTTGAAGAAACCGATTTCGACCCGACGGAGGAATAGACCCGTTCAGGAATATAACCCGGTCTGCCACAATCTTTTCGGTTGTGGCAGACATAACCATGTTTTTAGATATGTTGTTACAGACCATTATAGATATTGCCGCCAAATGCGGCTGGAGCGTGACCGTCAGCGTGATAGACATCGACTGTACCGCTTTCGATTTCCGGCGCAGGACTCGGAGCGGCGTGCCGTTCTGCTTTTGCGCCGACATGACAGGCGGCAACCCGGCAACACTCCTTGATGAGATACTCTCGTTCATAGACGCTTTCCAACCCTCTACCTTTGCCCGGCAGTGGTGCGAGCTATCGGGTGCCGGGGATAGCCTTGAAGCGAGGGCATTGGCGGAAATGGACGATATGCGAACCGAGGCATGGCTTCTCGCCGTTGAGCTGTCGGAGACCATAGCCTCCCCGGAACGCCGCACCCCGCCGTGGCATATCTGGAACTGAACCGGGATTATAGCCCCTTGCGCCGCCGCAGGGCTATAATCTCTATCAGGTCGCTACCTGTCAGGCGTGTGATTCCGTTGATGAACGTTGGTTTGGGAAACCGCTCGTCATGGTCGAAACAATAGTAGAAATACGACCGACTGATTCCGATTATCCGGGCCACCTCTGAAATGGTATATAGCCTGTTACGGTCAATCATAGAGATATTGACCTTTTTTTCGTATCTTCGTTTAGCCATCGCCCCCCGGAGTGTAGGTTTTTCGGAAAGTATTGCCGCGAATCTCCACAAAATTGAACATTTCCTTGCAGCGGTCATAGATTCTGGGTGAATAGACTTGAGAAAGCTGTTGCAGGGAAAGATTGGTAGTGGCGTGTGTGAACTGATTGTCGCGCAGGTCATAACGCCGCTGGAGGACATATTGCATCACATTCTCAAAGTTGCCCCACCGTCCGGTGGGTATTGTTTCGCTACCAAGTTCATCGAAAGCCTGGCGGGAGCTTGTGATGTAGGTCTGGAGGGCATAATAGCCGCCGTCGCGCGATTCATCGGAAAACTCGGCGCAGATGTCGATTACGTTTGTCATGCGAAACCAGTAGCGCATACCGTCACGGGGAGGGTGTACCTCGTTGCAGAATTGCCGGACTACCCTTAGGAGCGTTGACTTTCCGGTGCCTATGTCGCCCCACAGCAATAGCCCCCGGTCCGGATCGAGGTTGCCGTGATAGTCTTTCAACGCCCAATGCACGATGTCGTTGAGAATCTTGCGCTGGTCGTCGCGGACAACATAGCCAGGGCATACCTTTTTTGCGCATCCAAGGAAGAACTGCTTGTAGGCGTCAATCTTCGTTAAGTCCGCAATCGGGTGTAACCGGCCCTCTGCGGCGTACCGCATTTGGCTGATAGCCTCCTGCGGATTTATTCTTTTGGGGTACTTCATCTTTTGATTTTTTTATTCTCATCCGGGCCCAGTTGAGAAAGTGTTTCTTGAAAGCCGAGAACGTGGGATGCCAGTCCTCGGTAGTGATTGTTGCATTACTGAAATCATCGGCTACCGCCAGCAGATCCGACAACTCGCAGTGCAGGCTCATAGCCATCCCTTCAAGCGTGGATTCCGATTTTTTCAGTTTTTCTAAAAAATCTTTTTCGCGCTCGCGTTTACCATCAATTAAAAGTTCTTTTATTTCTTTTCTTTTATGTAAATATGGCCGCGTCCGGCTCTGCGTTTCGTCTGCCGTATCACTCCGCGTTGCATAGTGCTTTTCGATTTGCGTTTCATCAGATATACAGCCCAGCGGAGTATCATGCTCCGGATTTTGCATTTCATACTCAATATCCACCGAACCTTCCGGCAATGGTGCTTTTCCGTTGTTCTGCATATTGAAGCAATACTTTTCAAAGCCGCAGACGGATATAACGGTTACAAGCCCGTTTTTCCTACGGGTAATCAGACCGTCCTCCTCCAATGCCTCCAGAAAAGATATGACAGCTCTCTCATCTGCGTGCCATCGCGTACCAAGATAGGCAATAGTCACAGGCCATTCTCCGTAAGTCACCCGTATGCGGATGTTTGTGTCACCCACATACCTCATGCCGGGAGTCTTGGCGGCTCGAAACCTTATTTCAAGCCACCACTGGTAACGTTGCGCGTTATCCCATAGCCAGTGTGTCATATCGTCTTCATAGACAGGCATCCATCTTGGCATAGCTTGTAGGTGTTTGAGAAGAACCGCAGCAGTTCGCTTCCACGGAAAAGCGGGTAAGGACTGGCCGGAACAATCTCATAGCGCAATCCTTCAGGATCACTGGCATAGCTGAACAATTCGATGTCGGAGAGGGCGAACATGGCTGCAACCTCCTGACGGGTGTAGAGTCGCGACGGCTCAACGGCTGGTAGAGAATTTCTCATAAGCATAAGTGTTGTGCCTTCCATAATGAAATGGCAAGCGGGTTAATACCTGCCTCACATCCATCGGTCGCAGTTTCCTTTTGCAGTGAAGCCATTTGATCGCACTTTGAATACTTATCCTTTTTAGATAAACCCGCCGGTTCCACCCAGACCAGTCGAATGATTATTCCGGCGGCTGCACTCCCTATAACTGGGAATGGATTGAACAAATAAACTATCAGACATACCGCGCATTCTCTATTAAAGAGCAGTGACACTCCAGAACCCAGATAATTCCGGACACGGATACCACAAGAGTCTGCATCTTCCAAATACGACAGGACATATGCCTGTTTTTTAGAAGATTCGGCACCAAGTGTATATAAACAATCCGCTATCATCGTGAGTCAGGTTATAAGGGAACCAAGACTTTCCTGGATGGAGCCTTAATTAAATTTTAATAAGTCGCGCTCGGCTAAAGTTTTTACAACCCGGAATCTCACGAGTTACCGAATTTCTGATTCAACACGTCTTTTATATCCGACATCTTGTAAAGCGGTGTCTTGCCTATCTTTACGGGCACAAGGTAACCGTCCTTCTCCCAGCGGAGAAGGGTACTGTATGAACGGTTGAAAATTTTGCAGGCCTCCTCGCGCGTAACCGTCGCAAGCTCGTCGTCATAAGCCCTCTGCTCGTCCTCGGCTTCACGTGTAATGCGTAGAAATTCCTGAAACGCCGCCTTCATGTCGGTGGCGTCAACTACCAGATATACGCCCTTTGGGCCGTCCAGTATGGAACTGATTATTTCTGCTGCCATAATCTATTGTTTTGAATTACGGCACAAAAATAGAGCCCTGTACGTACAGGACTCCTTTAACTTTTTCCGCTAACGCTTTTATTTAAGCAATTAAAGTATAAGCGACAACGCGGAATGATATATGTTGGTTATGAACGTCTATTGTTTCAGCAACTTGGCTTCCATATCCTTTCCCCAGTCGTCAATGTTGAAGTAATCGCTCGGCGTGTCGATCACATTTGCAACGGCAGGATACGAGCAGGTCATTCCAAGCTCTCGCTCCAATGATTTGCCTTGTGGCTTTTTCAGCAGAAGGCGGTGTTTTATCGCGATGTTGAGTATCATTCCGATTCTTACCCCCTCACCGCACACCGGGGCAACCAGCTCTTTCAGTCGCCTGTATATCTCATCGGATGTGAGGTGGGGATAATCCGGATTCTCAGTAATGTCATAGCGGATGCTTCGGTAGTGTTCTCCGGCCAATTCAAAAAGCTTGTTATATCCTTTCGGGTCTTTATTGTCTGACATAGGGTTGACAACAATCCCTGCCGATTTGGATACATTAGGAAACAGGCTCTCAATAGGCGGCATCCATAGGAACACAATACGGTCATATATCCGTTTTGCAACAGCCATCTTCGCGCTTTCACGCCCATGTTCGGCCACATACCATTTCAGATATGATGAAAGCGACCTGTAAAGCTGTGTAACATAATAATCACTGCCTTTATCCCGGACTTCGTTCCGTATGGCCTTTTCAAACGCGAGCTGATTATCTATAAGATAGTCAGACAGTCTTTGCAACCTGTCAGTTGAAACGGAAGCAGTATCATTATGTATCAGCCCAAGTTTAGCAATAATGCAGCCAAGATTGTGCTGTATTTCCACTACATCAATATCCATACATTCATTCAGCTTTGTCCCATAGGTCTATACGACGCTGTATCTCCGATTTCGGGAGGCGGACATTAATAGAGTATAATTCTTTAAGTTTAGCTGCGGCAACTTCCGATGAGACAACGGAATATGCCACCAGCTCATCAAACACGAACAATATGCCCCTGACAGTCAGCTTTTCAGCCTCGGCATATTTCCGGAGCTGCCTGTCACCGGTCAGAAGGGTGATACCGTGTTTCCTCGCGTAATAGCATACCGAGCAGTCCGGGATTGAAAGATTGCCGGACACCGCCGAATGCTCATCGACAATCTCCATCAGTTCCTCAGGCGTGAAACTCTCCACTTTTATCTTGCCTGCCGCCGCCAGACGCTCCATTTCCCCGCGTTGCCGTGGTTCGGAAATCTCAGCCATTACGAAGTCCACCGTGCGGATCTCATAGGGCAGTTCACATAAACAATCCAGCAGCCCGATTGAATGCAGGTCGATGAATATGTTTGTGTCATTGACTATTATCTCCATCCCGTCACACTAATTGAAGATGTGACTTGACGCTCTCGACGGAGGTGTTCAGCAACACTGCGGCCTTGGAGAAGGTAATGGCTTCATCGGCCAGCGCGCGATAAACCATACGGGCGAAGCGTCCGGATCTCTCGGCGACAGCCCGTGACTTTTCGGCCAACGCCTTGAAATCGGGCAGCCTGTTCTTCTTGGTCTGGTAGCCGGAATAACGTTTGGCAGTAATGACACCATTCGCATGGAGCGCAGCCATTATGTCATCCACCGATATTCCGAACTGACGCTGTATGTCGGTAAGCTCCGACAATGATATGTCATGTCGGGTATTGCCGACCTTGGCCTTCAGTACGCTTACAGGCAGCAGGAACTCACTGGCGAAAACATTACAGATATTCTCCACCTCTTTTGACGGAACGTCATCAGGAATATCAAACAGAAGATGCCCCAGTTCATGCAGGGCAGTGAAGCGTTTGCGCTCAGTGACAAAACCGCCGTTTATGACAATGAGAGGTATTGAGCCGTTGGCATATCCGCTGAGTCCGTCGAAATCCTTGTCTTCGGCAATCTCTATGACCTTGACGCCGTTTTCTTCAAGAACCTCAATGACATTTGAAACACCGTCATTGCCGAGTCCGAGATAATTCCTTATCTCCATGGCATGGACAGCAGCCTCTTCGGCGGTACGCACTGTCTTGCGCGGCATGGAGAAATCGGTCGAGCAGCCACAAAGCTGTTCAACCTCCAGATAACGCTCCAGTTCCTCTCGTACCCTCTCCCTCACGGCAGAGGCCATCCGTTCCGGGAAACGCGGCTTTTTGCGGAACTCCACATGATTGACCTCCACAGTGAACGGACGAAAGAAATAGTCAATCTTGACACCCAGCGCGGCGGCGAGTGCTATAAGCACCCGACTGTCAGGCATCATAAGACCTTTCTCATACTTGTTTATGGACTGGCGAGTAATTGCCGGAGTGACTGATTGAGAGAGTTTTTCCAAAGAAAATCCCTTCATCAGCCTTGCCTGACGCAACCGGCGTGAAAATATATCGTTGGCTTGCTTGTTCATATCCATGCTATAATTTAGTTGACAAAGTTAGTAAATATATTTTATTTGTCAACCACAATAAGAGGGGAAATGTTCGCATTCCGCGAATTATCCCCTCCCTATGCGATTATTCCATAAGCCCGATAAGCTCTTTCTTCATATCGTCGTCTATGTCGCGGTATCGCGAGAATGCCCTGCTGCCTTCTTTGTGGCCGCTCAACGCACCGACGAGATTCGGGTCTTTCACCTTCTTGTAAAGGTTGCCTACGAATGTGCGCCGGGCAAGGTGACTGCTTGCTATCTCGTTTATAGGACGCTGCTCCTCCTCCCCGGTGGTGGGGTTGAGAATCGTAACGATTCTCGTTATCCCACACTCCTTAAATATCTTCTTGATGGCCACGTTGTATTTCTGCGAGCTTATGAACGGCAAGATCCGCCCCTCGCTGTCCTCTCCCTTGTAGCGTTCGAGAATATCCTTTGCCCTTTGGGTAAGTGGCACACGTATCACATTAGGACGCTCCCCCTTGGTCTTGCTGGCGATATACTCCACCGCGTCATTTATAATGTTGGCCGGAGTAAGGCGCATAAGGTCGGATATGCGGCAGCCTATGCAGCAATGGAATATGAAGATGTCACGCTGGACTGCAAGCGACTTGTTGGCCGACAGGTCAAAATCCGCAATGCGGTCGCGTTCTTCAAGAGTTATGTAGTAAGGTGTGCCGTAATGCTCCGTGGTCTTACCTTTGTATTTCACAAACGGATTGTTGGTGGTAAGTCCTTCCTCAATGGCCCAGTGGAAGAATGTGCGCAGACAGGCGAATATGTTTATTATGGTATTGTCGCCTTTGGGGAACGGACGGCGTGATTTTCGCGCCTTTCTCGTTTCCGCCGGGTATTGCTCGAATATCCTGGGGTATTTGTCAAATATCTCTGGCTCGTTGCGCAGGAAACGTTCATAATCCTCCAGTATGTCGGTTGTGAACATCTCGAAGTCAAGTTTTGCAGGTAGCTGACGCTTCACTTTCCGGTAAAGTTCAAACCTGTGCAGGCTACGGCTCAATACACCATATCTGCGGTGACGCCACTCCGAAAGTCCGCGCTTTGTCGGAAATTCCTCCACAAGCTCGATGAACTTCTTTTGCAGCTTCTCCTCAACCTCCTTAGGCTTGCGCTCGCGCTTGGGATGATGAAAGCGGTCGATCTCCTTGGTAAGAAATTCTTTGGTAAGACGCTCTACGGGATTGTCCTCGCACAACGCATAGATGTAATCTTCAAGATCTCGAATCTTTCGTTCAAGTTCTTTCAATTCAGCAATCTCTTCCTGGTTGGCGCGAGGCTTGACTATCGTTCCTGCATTGAAACGTGACGGCTTGATATATATGCCGCTCTTCAGGCGGAGTTTTATGTCTTTGGTGAGGCTAAGCCTGAATTGTATTTCAGACCTGCCATTTCCTTCCACTTTGGAAGATAAATAACGTTTGATACTTGCCATGGAGGACAAAAATTTTATGGTGGAGAGGACAAAAAATTAAGTGTTAAAATGCGTTTTATGCCGCATCAACGCTCCGTATCCTCATTTACAAAGTTAGCAATTAATTCTTTAACGGCAAAATATTTTGTCCTCCTTTTGTCCTCCTATTTGATTTCTACCGATTCTTTATGAAAGCGAATGACACCTATTTTTACAATTTCAATTTTGTAATATTATGATATACAAATATTTGTCAATTTTTCCAAAACTCGAACCCACTTCCATATCCTTGCATAGTCTTTCATTTGGTTGCTTCTGTTCTGGGCACCCCAACCCCTTGATAATCGACAGATTTTCAAGGGGTTTCTTATTTCCGAAGTGTACTAAAAGTGTACTCAATGCGAAAGTGTACTGCCAAGGACGGTCACAAAAAGAAAGAAATGTCACTTCAGGTTATCAATTACGTTTCATCATGGATATAGAAACTCTTAATAAGGCTCATATAACTAACGAAGAATTAGAGAACTGTCTACCCCACACTCACAAAACAAAAGCAAGTTATAAAGAACATAGAAATGTAGGTATAGGCAAATGTTTTCTCTATGAGTTGTCTGGTGGAATCTTATGTATCCAAAAAATTAGAATGTATTATCCAAGCTCTAATACGTTCAGTGGTTTGTGCAGATTTGTAAGCCCAACAGGCGATAAAATTGAGAAAATGTATATCCATATCAAAAATATTAAAATAGCACACAGAATATCAGAACGACAATATAATGTATTAAGCGATTTATTCAATCAACTAAATGAAGGCATTCTCGTATTCCAAAGTTTTGAGAGAGTGCTTAATTTTCTTAAGACTTATATCTAAATATACGTATTTATGGGTCAATGGATTTTTGCAAGTATTTCTTCTGAGCCGTAATTGATATCATCGTCAAAATCGAGATTTCACTCCGTCAATTTCAATGCCGGAACTACACAGGTAATGCCATTGTCGTCAAGTCCGCCGATATTGGCTCTATAAAGACAGTCGTCATGGTTGCCTCCGATGAAAGCCTTGTGGCGATATGGCAGGCCACAGAACCAGTTGAGGAAATCCAGTGCCAACCATACAGGAATCACCCGAATGTACCACCACATCGGCTTCCGGTAAATCCCCAGAGCCGACGGTGGCAGTTATGTGTGTCAGAGAGATGCAAAATTTTCATTCCTTATATGGGAAGATAAAGATTCTTTTTGCAGTGGTATCGGAAACGATTTCGCCAAACTCAGTTTTGATTTTTACAAGTGGATGAACCACGACTTCGTCCCAGTCCCAATCCCATAAATCGGACTTATATTCTTGGAAATCTTCCTCACTCCGCGAGCCATCCTGATTAAAGTCTTTTCTCAGAAAATCCTCCGTTAGCGGATCGATAACTTCACATGGAAGCAGCACATCATCGATGACGGCGAGGACACGTTGGCCGGGGATATATCCGCAATCTGCCTGTTTGCCTTCGTCGTCGGGCTTATGTCCGCCTTCAGTATATTCCGAGTGTTTTGTGAAGTCCGGATTATAAACAACATACAGAAATGGAGCCATATCTTCATCCGATTCTATAGAATAGCCAAGTAACCGCTTTGGCGCATACACAACGTGATGCAGAGCAGAATCCGCGTCATTCCACCACAAGAATTCACCGAGAAATTTTTTATCGACCGTCCACCACTGTAAGTTTTCAGGATTATCGATGACCTCATAAGAATTGTCTGGAGTCTGAAATGCAATAACAAAGGCTGTAGTCCTGTCGAACCCCGGATCTCGGATAGCTGAAAAGGATTCACCATCTTCAAGCAAAATCACCGGCCATTTCTCGCAGAACATGTCGGCAAAATGGCGTGGATTGTCAGTATGTATCGAAATTATCGCTTTCGGCGTCAACATATCCAAAAGACTGTCAAGACTTGCCATATCGCAATGCCCGCTGTCGAACTCTTTTTGAAGTTCATGCTCCGACTTTATGGTTGCCGCAGGACGATTGACATTCGTAGCCTCACATACCACATAATCGACCCTGCCTACATACTTTTCAATTAGCTGCGGCAGCTTGCCGCTTCTGAAACCATGCACGCAAAAATTCCCGGTGTGGAACACCTTCAGGTTCTCTGCATCTATACAAAATGCGTATGCGTCAAAAGCATAATGGTCGACAATAATCGGCATAATACAGAACTCACCAAAAGAAAATTGTTCGCCCGAGACAAAAGTCTTTACAAAGCCAAGATGCTCAGCCATTGAACGAGATTCCTCATTTCCCGGATTCAAATTATCCAAAAGTTCCTGTGCAATCTCATTGGAAATCCCGCCCACAAATATAGGCAATTCGGGAGCTAAATCAGCAATTTTGCCAATATGATTGCCGTGATAGTGAGTTATCAGCAACGCGCTTTTGCTTAGATCTCCGCAGGTCAGGCCGTCTATTTCAAGAGCATTATTAAACACCGGCTCGCCTGACAACTGCTCGCCACAATCAACGAACAGTTTCCAGCCGTTTGATTCATACTCGGTGACGCATCCGCCAATCCGGTCATTGCCGCGATAAACTGTAATCTTCATTTCTTCAATTTTAGATTTGTGGAAATTTCAATAAAGCCGATAACGAATTTAGGCAACCGGCTGTTAAGTTCAAGAAACAGCGCAATACGCTTGTCAACTTCGCTTTCTGAACCAAGCTCGGCAAACCACCATTCTACTCCATTACTATATTTCTCTTCCATAATTTCAATGCAAATATATCCGACAAGTGTCTCAATTTGTGATACAATCCAAAATTTTCGATATTCTTATTCCTGTATCGCAAAATGCGCCATGCCTGCTTTACTTTTGTCGAAGGAAAGTCAGACATTATATGTGCAGAATGGTTGCGTAGCGGTTGTCTAACTTTCCGACATAAATCATAAACCCACAAAATATGAAGACATTAGAAGGATATGAACTGACAATATCTTCTGTGGTTGAATTTCCACCACCCACTGAAGAACCGGCTGAAGCTCGTCTAAAAACGCAAGAGAGCACTCACCCCAATTATTAACCCGAAAAATTTTACAAATCATGAATTTGATAGATATGCCCAGGGAAGAAAGGTATGCCATGATGCGCAAACGTCATTCCTTTCTAATGTGATTGTAAAATCCTATACTTCACTGGAGGAGTTTGCCAAAGAAAAAGATGAATGGTTTGCCATATTGGGAATAGAAATGACTCTTGGCACAAATGCTATTTCTCTTTATATGCAGCTCGACTACGATGAATATGAAACATATTATATCATCCCCGGTAATGACGGCAAATTAACGGTCAGCGAAGTTGTATCTTGGCAAGATCCTTATTGCTATAATGATGATATTAATATTTTCACTGAAAAATCGGTTGATGAAGAGGAAATTCTGACCTCAATTCATACAGCCCAATGAAGATGTATCGCTAAATGCGACAGGTTTTGATTATCTTTGCGATAAATAACCCCCTTGGCGCTTTGCCATGACAAAGAAAAATTAAACAAATATGAACCAACTGCAAAAATACACCTGGTTGATCGACACAATCCGTCGCGCCGGGAAAATTTCTCACAGAGATTTGTCCGACAAATGGGAACGCTGCAAGGATCTGAGCGACTGTAGGCCGCTCCACCGTGCCACATTCAATCGCTGGCGTGATGCAATATACGAGCAATTCGGAATTATGATCGACTGTCAGAAGGTTGGCGGATACCTCTACTATATAGCCAACCCGGAAAATATCGACGAGGACAAGCTAAAAAAATGGATGCTCGACTCGTTTGCTGTCGGCAATATCATCGGAGAGAATCTCTCGCTAAAGGGACGAATCCTTGTTGATGAAATACCTTCGGGCCGCGACCATCTTACCACAATCCTTGAGGCGATGAAGGAGAACCGCATTGTAGAAATCTCCTACCGCCCTTTCAAACGATCGCACAGCTATACATTCACAATCGAGCCATATTGCGTCAAACTGTTTGAGAACCGATGGTACGTACTCGGTCGCAACAACCGTGGCGAGATTAAAATCTACGGCCTTGACCGGCTGGAAGAAACACTAACCACCGACGCAACGTTCAAGCTTCCGAAAGATTTTGACGCAGCCGAGTTCTTCGCCACATATTTTGGAGTCGTCATAGGCGACGGCACAAAGCCCGAACGTATCGTGATTCGTGCAAACGAAGACCATAAACATTATCTCCGCTCGTTGCCATTACATTCCAGCCAGCGCGAAATCGAGGACTGCGGCGAATATGCCGACTTTGAGCTGTTTCTCGCTCCGACTTACGATTTCGTGATGAAACTCCTACAAGTCGGTTCGATGATTGAGGTTGTAAGTCCGGCACCACTCCGCAAGACGATGAAAGGCTGGATTTCGGAAATGTATGAACTATATAGAAATGTATGACGATGCAGCCTGTGCAGTGTCGGCGTTATGATAGCACACGGAGAACAAAATCAGATTCTGTCACCAAATCCGATACAACAGGAGTATAACTTTGCAGAGTAACTCTAATCAACCACGACCCAATAAATCACACACATGACAGTAAAAGAATTGTTCCTCTCCATAGGATTCGATAATGTTCTCAATGCATTGCGTAATACACATCGCACCTGCCGTTCGATAAAAAGTGTCGCAAGCTATAAGGAAGCGTTTGATACTATCTGTCTGACAGAATTTGAGGGTGCAGGCGGAGAGGTATCGTTTGATGTTACCCCGAGGGAAGAATGGTTTGAGCCACACTCATTGCCACTACTTGCGAATAACGTAGAAGGGGATTTTTGGAAAAACACAGTAGGAAAAACTGTAGTAAAGCCGGACGACAATCCTTTTACCGATGCCGAACTAGCCGGTGCAATCCTGTGGGGCATGACTTTCTATGGCTTTACCCGACATACAGGTTGGACTCCACTTGAAGAACACTATACATCATACGGAGAACAGGCTGAAAAACTTAAACGCCGACTGTATCTTCCTTATATACGGAACAAGCTAAAAAAAACGCAAACTTAAGAGCAAGGAGGAAATGCCTTACGGTATTGCCTTCCCTATGGAAGTATGGCATCAGATTCATCATAGAGAAAAGCATCAGAACCGCGCTAAGCGTAAGAGATTTTATCGTATCAAAAGTCGCATTGCCGAGCTAAAGCGCCTTGATAAGCGTCAGCATCTGATTGATACGATTCACGAAAAATGCGGATTCTATGACCAACAACTTGAGAACCGGATAATGAAAGCCGGCACTATCAACGAAACTTGGCGAGATTCCCATGTAGCTGATTTGTCTTCCCGAATCAACTATCTTGAAGACTTGCTGATGAATTACTTCCCCACGTTACATGATATATTTGACGGCGGAGAGGAGTCGCTTATACATCGGATGCGACTCCCTTGGCGGTCGAAGAAGAACAACACCTTAGGTCAATGATTCAATCATTTGACAAAAAACCGCCGATTACATTTATCAAAGGAGTTGACAATGAGGCTAAAGCCGACATTGCTCTACAGTTTATAATCATATCTAAAACACCAATTAATGATGACAAAAATGACTGATTCATGTATTCTTGAAAATTTTCAACAGCCGTTTCCAGTGAGTTTCAAAGTAATAGGAATTGGCACAGGAGCAATCGACATAATCAAGGAAGTAGAATCTTTCGGTTATAACTGCGTCGGCAGTCTTGTCGCAAAGTCTACCGATGATTGTATTCCCATGGACGATGATAAAATGGCAATCATCGTAGCACAAGATAACGAAGAACTCGCCAATGCGATAGCCAAGACCTATCATGATGCCGGCGTACTGACCATAGGATTGGTCTATGATGCCGACATCTCTTGTTACGATAGTATTGCTATAGATAGTGAAAACATTCCGGAAGTAATAAGGATATTGCTTGCTCCTTTAGCAACAATGGGTTATATATGCTACGACTTTAATGATCTATGCACGACATTACGTAACCGCCGCTTTTTAAAAACTTTGGTCGCTGATGGTAAAAGCATTGAGGATGCGGTCATTAACATGCAGAGAAAGATGGAGAATGTCGCCGTAGATAAAATTGAATTTATTTCTGCTCTTTTATATTTCAATCGTGAGAGGTTAGCTGCTATAACGATGGATGATATGGCTCCATTTAATAATATAATCTCCGGTCTACCGGAGTCAATCGATGTAATCTGGGGAGTGAATTTTGATAATACATTATCTGATGATATAATCAGATTGACATTCATTATGTCAGGCCGAGAACTATGAAAAAACGTATTGCCACTGTCTATCTTCGGCTTATAAAATATGCCATGTTTATGGGTATCCTTGGCGGAATCGCCACATTCATCGGGCCGCCTCGCCATGGTTTGATTAAAGCCGGCATAGGAATTGTGATTGGTGCAATGTTACTCGGGAACAGACTTCCTGCGGCCTTGAAAGAACTCTATGAAATTACCGAAGAGTTTACAGATGATATGTTTCGGTGATAACTATCTATGGCAAAGAAAGTCAAAACTAAATCCCGACTCCCATCAACACCCTGTGACACCCGTCAACTGATTGAATGGATGTCACAATCATTAGCGCCCGATTTTGTGGTCTTAAAATCGGCAGATACGTAGTCGAATTATATAACAATGTAACGGATAAAATATAGGTAGTGTAGAAGGACGAACGTTCAAGAAAAATCCACGATCCCGGCTAACGACAAAACACTTGTCGGTTGCGTGGCATTGTGTCGATAAGTTCACTGTTGAGTGTACAAATAGAAGCATCTCCACAAGTCATTTTTGGACTACCTTTCTACACTCATAAGCGAAGGCTCAAAAATGGCAAAGGTGAAAGACGATATAACAATGTCACCGTAATATAATTATTACCTATACCTCACAAAAACTTAGTACCTTTGCAAAAAAGGTAACGAAATGAATGTAATCGAACGTTTCAATAAAGCAATTGAATTTAATGCCGCCAACCCACAATTTGCGCCCATTGACGATGAATTTCTTGGTACACGAATCAATGGTGGATTTGTTTCTGATATTATAGACAATGGTAATCCTTGCCGTTGTTTTGTTTTTGATAATGGCGATCATTTCGTTTTTGATATTAATGAAGATATGCTATATCCGGCCGAATCATTTCCGCAAGAATGGTTTATTCATAAATATCTGGAGAAAATAATCTACGACTTCAAAGAAAAATATACATTATCACTACGGCAGGTTGACAACGAGGGTGCCATAAAAGAACCTTTCCTATTTTGCAACAAACGTGAAATAGAACTTAAAAGCAACGGCGTTGTCAGATTACTGCCATTCAGAAATCAAAAGATCGTATATATGACGAATATTCTTTTGCCTCGAGATTTACGACGGCAAGATATTGGACTAAAGTTGATAAGTGATATATTCTTAGTGTGTGAGAAACTTGGATATAAATTGCGTTTGACAGAAATGGTCGAGTCATTTTACAATCGTATGGTTCGTAGAGGTGCAGTAGTTATTACACCATACGATGAGGTTGAGATTACATCCGAAACTAAACTCGGACAATTTTAAATGTTAGTCGAATCTATAACAGATATAGACCATTATGACAAGGTCGTGGCAAAAGCGACCTCATCAAATGATGGTTTATATTGTATATGAATTCAGACTGAGAGTAAATTATAAATTTGATCAAGAAGATCTTCTATGTCTTTTTGATGTTCTTCAATTTCAACTTTACCCCAATGTTGTTTGGCTCTTGTAATACGATACATTATCAATCGTTTGGGCTGTAACCCTTCTTCAATCTTTGCCTTCTCCTCGGGACCTTTATCGTTCAGGCTTGAGTTTTTATGTCGGCTTATAAGGCACAGATTACCTATTGAATCCATATCTACATCGGTGTTTTTGTAAGACTGAGGAAGATGATGTTCCACAGAATTATAGTATCTGAATTGGAAATCGCTTATCTTATTTGCAAAACGCACAATAGACTTTTCTTGCTTTGATGCAAGCCAATAAAGATAATCAATGAAATTAAGCAAAAAACGAGGGGTATCAGTGCCGGCAGCAAGGAGGGGTCTGCTTTCACTGTCCCATTTTTTCTGTAACATCTCATAATAATTCAAAGACCATTGTTCAATAACCCGGAGTAATGAATCGTGCTCAATGTTTATGTTATCCTTCGTTTCTTTGTACATCCACATGAGTACTGAATAAAGCCATTCTTTGTATTTTGGAGTCTTGAAAGTAACTTGAAGCATAGACTCCAATTTAACAATTCGATTGTTGATATCTTCTCGTTCGTCATTATCCGTGGAAGTACCGTTGGAGAAAGTGTTAACCAGTCCTACTCGAAAATATGTATTGCCGTTCTTGTTATACTCATATTTTGAGGGACGTTGCAGACGCCACTTTAGGTCATTTTCTTCGTCATCAGCATCGCCTTGAATTTTCACTACATACCGGTCAAAAAGCACTCTGATTCTTAACAATGCTTTAATAAAGTCCATTGAATCTGAAATAAATTCCGGTTTCGTCACGGGCATTTTGTCTGCATTCAGCGGAACTGCATTAACCATCTTCTTTTCAGCCTCGGCATACAGACGCATGGCATGCATAAGGAAATTGGGGAAATCGATAATCGACTTCAGATCTGTGTCCGTTTCCTCCTTCATGTCCTCTGCGTCATGATTGTCATACGTGAACCCACTGTCAAGAATCCTGTCAATCGTATACTCGTTCTTGATTGAGCTGCCCACAAAATCTACATTGTCAATAATTTCAAGATTAAGACCATCGAATTGTTCCCCAAACAAGCCCTTATTTCTCAATTTGGAGAGAGTCTTTTGGATTGGTATGTCCATTTGGGAACAGGCGTCCCATACTGTTGAAAAAATATAACGCTGACTTGTGCCAAGATCGGACATCAACAATGCCTTTATAACCTCATGTGCTTGCAACTGTTCTCCGCGGTTGTTCATTATTTCGAAATATGCTGCCACATCCGTATCTTCAGGCAGAGGTGTGCACACCAATATTACTTTGTTGCGTATATACTCAGAAAGAAGAGCCTTTTCGCCATCCGACATACCTTTCAATGTGATAGAGGATTTTATCTCGCCGGCCTGTATTTCATAGCTTTCGACAATATCAAGTGATTCTGTCAATCGGGCGATTTTGCCGTCTGTCCTCCTTTGGCATTCACTCTTGAAGGTGTCCCATGAAGGGGAATTAAAAAGACAGTCTAAAAAACGTTCAACAGAAGGTCGAGAATCATATGTAATGCGCGGCGAGGAAAGAATACCAAGATAACGGCATATTATATGTAAGGCCGTGAGGCGTTGCTGACCATCTATAACTTCCCATATGCCATCCCTACGTTGCAACAGCACAAGGCTTCCAAGATAGTAGTTATCGCACTCGCCTTTTCCGAGATAACCGTTAGGAGAGTGATCATATAGGTCCTGCAGCAATTGTCCTAGCTGGTCCTCAGTCCATGCGAAATTGCGCTGATACAATAGTACAACATAGCGCTCCCTCCATACTTCTTCTATGGTTCTGTTCAGCTGTTCTACCTTACTCATAACTTACTTATTTTTAAAGAATGATTTAACCTCGTCCACTTCAAAATTCACTCTCAGGTTCCGTTTAAATTCTTCGGCACGACTTTTTATGACGGAGAAATCGGATAGATTCTTCGCATTTTGTATTGCTGTAAAAAGCCATCCCGATTCGCCTTTGCCGCACATTGTGTTTAGAAAAATCTTTTGTTTTTCCAATCTTATGCGATATAGGCAGGCGTACACAGCCTCGAAAAGGGAATCCACTCCTTTCTCACCGAAGCGGTCAAATATTAGGATTATGGCCGATTTATATACTTGGCGTATGTAAGTGTCGCCCTTTCGCCTGCTTCCTCTATACTTACAGTACTCATGATAGAAATCTTTGAAGCGGTATAACTGCGATGAATTGCTGTTCAAGAATAGGCGTTTGTAAATTTCCACATAGGTTTCTATATATTCGAAAAATGGGCGGCCATTTACCAACAACTGATTAATGGATGCAAAGGGAGAGATGTTGTCGGGGTCACCATGTTCAAAACGGTATCTCACTTTGAACAATCCACTGTTCATGGATTGCATGAAGCTTAACGCAATTTGTTGTTGGACAAGGATATTCTGATACGCATATTCCAGATTATTATCGCGTCCGAGCGTAAGCCCCTTGAACTCTCCAATTTCATGCTTACTGAATGTCGATGCGTATCCTTCTCTCGACCACTTTCTGATACGGAACAAATGTTCATTAATCACTTGACGCAACAAATCTTTTCGTGCGCCGTCCATGTCTATGAATAATGCGGCATCCTCCCATCTTACATCGCATTCGATTTTATCCTTCTTGGGTGCATCCGCCATAGCCCTGATATGGTAGGCTTTTAGTAGATTATAGGCTTCTAACTCTTTACCTCGACCGTTTTGGGTTTCAAATAGTTGAAATGCTTCCGGCAAACGTTTCACGGATATACGGACTACACGACAATTAGTCAACAAATAATTACCAAAATCCTTGCGCTCCGAGCCCGATAAGTTAAAATCAAACCATTCTTGTATAAACTTAAAATTTTCTTGTATATGCCTATAAGAGTCGGAATGTCCATAGGTAAGTGGCGGAATCTCCACACACATGTCCAAGGCTTTGATTATTAACATTATTGTAGTAATACGCTGTTGGCCGTCAACAATATCGTTTATACATACATTTTTGTTACTTATATTTCTATGGAGTATGACACTTCCAATCAAATAATCCAATTTACCTGATATCCTTGCGATGTTTACATCTTGAAGTAGTTGTTCAACATTTTTTGTCGTCCATCTGTATGGTCGTTGGTACTCCGGGATATGAAGATTTTCAGAATGTAGCAGATCGTCTATTTTGATCTTATGGGCGGAAACATCCATTTCTTCACATTCATATATCTTGTCAAAACCTTGTTCAGCCTCAAAATCAAGGATGTGAGGCAGCATTATGCGATTAAGTTCCAAAAAAGCTTCTTGAATCTCCTCCCATGAAGAGGGGGTTCTTTGTAATGTCCAGCAGCAACCTTGACGCCCCCACTCTTTTGAAACAACTCGAGAATCTGATACTTCTCTCCATAAATAATTGCGCAATGGGCGCCAATTTGGGCCTTCAATATGAAGGCTCACTTGTCCATCCCAGTACTCATAGTGAAGATTATCTCCTAAATATGTTACCAGCTTGAATAAACCACCAATCACCGTTGCCAAGGTTTACTGTTTTGCCGGGAAATGAGCTATTCGCAAATTCCAACTTTTGTTCGTCACTTATTGGTTCCATATTATTTGCTGTTGTTCTTACTACGTTATCGTTATCTAAAAAATCTATTTATAAAGCTAATTTCAGATTCAAAGGTTATGATTCCCCCAAATTATACTACTTTTCAAATCTTCAAAGTATAGAAGAGGGGAAGTGAAATGACTGGCCATGGGCTTATTTGGTATTAACGATCAATTCTCGGATGTTTATATTAAGAATTTCGGCCATCTCGACAAGTGTTTTCAAGTCAGGCTGAATGGCGTTGGTACACCATTTGGAAACCGTTGCTGGGCCTTTGCCAAGTTGTTGAGCCAACCACTTTCCTTGCTTGTCAATTTCGGCAAGCATAGTCTTTATCCTATTGAGTTTAACGATTTTCATATTCAACTAATTGGCTTCTAATGCAAATTTACTAATAAGTTTAGAGATGCCCAAGACAATAATTAGCTGCGGACAAAAATTTTCGGAGGAAGAAGTTCAGTGCATTAGAGCGTCACAATGCCATGCCGTGACATAAGGATTAGCCGCAATGGGACACAAGAAGGTCGGGAAGTTCACGCAACACTTCCCGACCGTTAATCCTTATAGTCTGTGGGTTAGACATTAACTTCCATAGACTTAGCCCGATAGCATTAATTGATACCGATTGCTTCTTGCATAATCTTTTTAGAGCGGGCCTCCACCATGGCTCGCCATAGAGAGGAATCCTGCAGCTTGGACATCGGTATGTACTGTTGGAAACGTGCGAAGAACTCTACCGGTTTCTCTATGTTCCAGTTGGTGATGATTTCGCCCCAATTCACTTTGTCGGCAAACTTTTCGAGCAGGCTCCAGTTATTGTAGAGCGCATCGCGGTTGGAAAGGCATTTCCAGTCCCATTTGCCGGAAAATTTGTTGAGAGTTGTTTCTGTTATTATGTTATCGGGACATGAGTTGGAAAAATCTTCCCAATGAATTTTGTTGGCATATTTTGATATGCCGTCGACTGTCCAAAGAATACTCTGATTGCCGCTGACTTCTTCCCAATCGAGTTTATCAGCAAACTTTTCAATCATTTCCATGCTGAATGATTCACGGCTTGACACCTCTTTCCATGCTTCGGATTCAAGTACCGAATTCAAAAAATCATTGTTTGTCATTGATTCCATATTGTTATGATTTTAATGTTACACTGCAAAATTATGCTCATGCTGTATCAAACTGCGATACACGATTAAAAATTTTTCAATCCCACCAATTTTTCATATTATGATCAAGCCATTTCCAGAGGATATGAAAGGCCTTGTCACGATATAACTTAGCGAGATACGACTCGTGCAAGTCACCTCCATGGTCGTGCTCATGGGTGTATCTTTCGGCTGTACGAAGATTTATGTGCTTATCTTTTATATCAGGCCAGTCGGTTCTTGCTATTTCTATAAGATTTATAGCAATCAACATCCGGTTGACATCCTCTTCCCAGCCCACATGTCGCTGCACATATCGCCAGTATCCTATATTATATTCCAGTTTCTTTTTCAGAATACCAAGATTCCAAGTCCAGTCAATTGCGGAATCATTTGCCACGGTTTCTCGCCAATATTTACACTGCTTTCTGCGAAAACTTTCCGACACATACTCCTTTTCCATTTCATATTTGGGCTTTCCATTCATAAGAGAATCGAACCAAGCGGAAAAGTCCTGCCGATGCTGCTCCTGCGTATTTATGGCATAGAGAGTTGACCAATAAAGCAGATGTGCGGCAAGTGTGGCCGTATCGCTTTCACGTGCCAATTGCCGTTTCTCCCGACCCGAAAGCATATCGAATGTCTTGAGTCCGGTAGTTTCGACGGCAGTTTCTTCATCTCGTCCATATCTCCACGATGAAAAATCTATCATCACCTCACGACCAAGAAGCCATTCCTGGGGGTCGGGCGCGCCCTTGACCATAATTTCATTATCATAATCGAGGCACATTTCAATGGGCGCTGTGGAGTGTGCTGAATCGGCGGGCAATGACTTGAGGGCCTCTACAAGAGAACAATATTGCGACTTGAGTGCCTCATGCTCCATGTAAAAGCCGCTCAATATAATCCATATATCCTCAAAGTCGGAATTGCGGAAATAGTCTTGATAAGTCATATCTAATTGTTTTTGTTGCAATAGTAGTGGTGCGATAAAAATCTTACCACTGTTATTAAAATATTAATATTTAGTCAAATACAAGAGAACATTGATTTTTTGATTTGAAATTGATTTATTAGTCTTGTTGTTCCCAAACATCAAGATTATGAATCAGGGTAAGTATGTTTTCTCCCAGGTAATTGAATTTATACCGCGTTACCAGTTCGATAAGCTTGTAAGGCTGTATAAAGGAGATTGGCATGTAAAGAATCTCAACAGTTACAATCACCTCCTTCATCTGCTCTTCGGACTGTTGACGGGCTGTGATTCGCTACGAGACATCTGTCTATGTCTGGAGGCCCATTCAAAGATGCTATATCATCTCGGTTTTCGGAAAACAGTCAACCACACATCTTTGTCGCGGGCTAACGAAAGTCGGGACTATCGAATTTTTGAGGGACTGGGAATTTATCTAATAGGATTGGTAAGACCCATGTATTCAAAGGCTAAACTATCCGAGATAACCATAGACAACGTAATCTATGCGTTGGACTCCACAACCATATCAACCAGCATAAAACTTGCGACATGGGCATTGGGCAAATACAGCAAAGGCGCTGTAAAGATGCACACATTGCTTGATTTGCGTGGAAGCATACCGGCAAACATTCATATTACCGATGGAAAATGGCATGACAGCAACGAACTTGACATGCTTTCGCCGGAACCATTCGCATTCTATGTGATGGACAAGGCTTATGTTGACTTCAAGGCTTTGTTCAGATTCCATCAGTCACAGGCATTCTGGGTATCCCGTCCGAAAGAGAACATGAAGTTCATGACAATCGGGCAAATGGAAATCCCCAATGCAAAGTCAGGCATCATAGAAGACTCCCGTATTCGGGTAACCGGATATAAGTCGAGTAAACTCTATCCTGATGACATGCGGTTTGTACGAGTATATGACCCGGACAATGACACAATTGTGGATTTCATATCCAATAACTTTGAAATCAGTGCCTTGGAAATATCCAATCTCTACCGCCATCGCTGGGATATAGAAGTTTTCTTCAAATGGATCAAACAGAATATTGTCGTGAAGACCCTTTGGGGATTTTCCGAGAACGCGGTAAAAATCCATCTTTGGACTGCTGTCATTGCCTATCTTACGGTAGCTCGAATAAAGGCCGATTATAAAAGCTGCTATTCTATAACCGAAGTGGCGACCCTTATCAGAATCTCTGCTTTGGAACGTGTCGAGTTACGACAACTTCTAACCAAGCAAGACTTGTCAACCAATTCAAATCAAAATGTCAAAGATATCTCTTTATTTGATGATTTCTAAACCAACGCGATTTTATCGCACCAGTAGTAGTTTGTTTCAATAATTATCTGTTTTCGGTTCAGTCTTTTTCTTTCCGAACTTTGGTGTTATTCCGACAAAGAACTCGAAGTTGATGCCGGGCATGGGACGCGAGAGGACTGAGAGATAGTCCTCGTTGAAGAGATTGTTCACAGCCAGTTTCAGCTGTAAATCGACAGGTTTGAACTTCAGCCCTTTTTCAAGGGATACGTTGCTCATGTAATACTTAGGGAGGTGCCCTGTGATAGTATAGTCGTTGCTTGACATGGTGAATCTCTCTGAATAGTAAGCCCATTTATACAGGAAGCTCCATGACTTCCATGTAAGACGCCCCGTGAGCGAAGCCGAGTGCTTGGGGACGTATGGGAGCTGTTTGCCTACAGACTGGTCGGCAGGTGACATCTTTTCACCCTCGTTGATGGAGGGTGTCCATGAATATGACCCGTTCAGGTCGAAAATCCACCCCTTGAAAGGTTCGAAAGCGATATTGAGCTTTCCCTCGATGCCGTAGGCGTGTACCTTCTTTACATTGCGCGGCGAGAAGAACCCTTTGGTTGTGGGAAGCCATATAATCCAGTCATCGATACGGCTGTCAAACCATGTGACACTTCCTCCCATCGACACCGGGAAGGGAGCTTTCCAACCCACATCGAACGATGCACCGGCGTCATACGTCCAACCATGCTCGCTCTTCAGGTCAGGATTGCCGCCGGGGAGAAAATAGAGGTCATTGAGCGTAGGAAACTTGTGGTTGCGTGATACGGACGCTTTCAGCATGACGTTCCCTTTCCTTGACAGAAGACCGTCGATGAAGAAAGCCGGGATTACGGGAGCCCATTTGTCGCCGAACATCTCCTGACGCAGTACGAGTGACAAGCCCAGCGGATTGATCGGCTGCCATTTAGCTGAAGCGGAGCCGGAGAGTTCGATGCGCCCCTTGTCGTAACCGACAATGGCTTTGTCACCATCCTGAAGGATAATGTTCTTATCCTCGGAGCGGACGAAATGCTGATGTGCCGAAATATTGGCGGTAAAATACCATTTCCTTGTGGGATTATACTCACCCTCTGCCTGACCGTAGAAAGTGTTTACCCTGCTTCGTGAGCGTGTCATGGACGACCAGTTGTTTTCAGCTACCTCACGCTTGTAGTCATACGCCATCCATGTGTGGATATATCCCCCTTTTGCTGCAAATTTCCAGCCATCGCGCCGATGATCCCATGAGAGGACGCTGCGCAGGGTCTGTTCACGCTGACGGTTCTCGAAGTTGCGCTCGTTGCCGTAGTCGGTGGTGAGCATGGGCAGTTCGCGGTTGGAGTTGATGTACCATGCGTTGAACCCGAAACGGTCACCATTATTGGTGTTGTAGTACACCTCCTGCAGCGCATGGAAATCTTTGTAGGCACCGCTGCGGTTCCGTTCCGTCGGATGATACTGACCTATTATGTTCTTGTCATCGTCGTAGATGTTCACCTTCTTGTCGTGGTTGATGTACTTGTAGTCGTTTGGTGAAGATGAATATACTACACGGCTTGAAACGTGCCAGTGTTCACTGCCATAGGTAAACCGGGCGAACTCGTCGAATGTGCTGAATGAGCCCACTCCCTGCACATATTGCAGATTGACACCTTCCGCCACATCGGGAATCGTTCCGAGTTTGACAAGACCGCCCAGACCGCCGCCTGTCTCGTTGACTGATGAAGTGCCGTGGAGCAGCGATGCCTGGTCTATGAAATAGGACGGAATGGTGGAGAAGTCGGTCATGCCGAGCATGGGATTGTTAATGCGCATGCCGTTCCACGTCACCTGCGTATGGCTGGGGGAGGTTCCACGGAAGGCGACGGTGGAGAGTGTGGCTCGACCGTAGCTCTTGACGAAGACTGAAGAATTGAACGTAAGGATGTCCGCCATAGAGAGGGCGATATTCTCTTTGAGGGCGATGGAATCAAAAGTTGTTTTCTGCACTCCGATATCCTTCATCGGGCGTTTGCCCCACACCACGACCTCACGCAGATTGTGCATTCTCTGTGAAGACTGTGCGTAAGTTCCGGTGCACAATGCAAAATTCAAAATGCACAGAAAAAGATATATGTATGACCGGTCTGTTCTCATAATTGGCGGCTTAAAAAAGATTATAGTTCATAAACTGACGTTTCTCCTGCATCCAGCTTATTTTAGAGTGTATTGTATCTTGCTGTTCAATGTAATCGGCCCAGAATGGCAGTCGGTCACGTTCGATAATAAAGGACAGACAGCCTTTGAGCCATCCTCCGAATCTTTCCATATCCAGAATGCCGGCAGCCCTGAAACAACTGATATTTTTGATTTTCTCAATCAGCTTCTTCACGTTTTTGCGGAGCGGGATTTCTGTAAGGATATGGACATGGTGCATATCTCCTCCGACGGCATAAACCGGGCAGTGGCGGTTGCTGAAGAGAAGTGCGATGGCATCAAAGAATTCATCCCTGTGGAGAGGCGGTATCGCAACTCCAAAGTCTCTTGTCTGAAAAATCAGATGATATATGTTTCCTAATGCCTCCATCACTTCCAGCAGAATGCGCCGGGTATTATGCCGACATAAAATTCATCAATCAGTTTTCCTTCGGGCGAGTATCGGTAGATCATGCCCTGCTGTTGGTAGTCGATGGCATCGGCTACATACACTTCGCCGTTCACAGGATTTACGGTAAGTCCGTAATACTTCGTGTCGCGGTATTCGAGGAAAGGACGGACAGGAACACGGTTTGCCGTCACGTCCATACTCCAGATGTCATTGTTGATCCAGTACAGCTTGTCACGTTCGCCGTTGAGCTGCAGCTCGCTCGGAGCATCACCGAGTTTGAATTTCCACTGTTTTTCAACAGTAAAAGTTGAGGCATCAATCTTATAGAGCGAAGGTGTCTCATATCCGTATGGCGAGCCTTCATAACCGCCGTCGGTGATAGTCCACATCTTGTCGTTTTTATCCAGGACAAGCGATGTAGGCTGTATGCCCACCGTCAACTGGTCCACCACCTCGTCCGTCTCAGTATCTATCTTGATGATGCGGTTCTGGTAGCTCCAGCAGTTGCAATAGACATACTTGCCGTATTGCACCATCTGTTCCGTTGAGCCGCTCTCCATCGTCATGTCAGGCACTTGAATGTAGCCCGTAATTTCATATTTCTTGGGATTGACAATGAAGATGCGGTTGTCCCAAAGCTGCGTGACGTAAGCCTTTTCATCGCTCAGGAAGTAGATATAACGCGGAGAGGTCAGATCCTCGATGCGCCCCACTTCCTTGAACGTATTGAGGTCGATAGCAAAGATGACATGGGAATTGTTCACCACTATCCACCCTTTGTTGTCATAGATACTCATGGACTGCGCTACGTCCCCGAGTCTCATACCGTTTGCACGGAAAAACACCTCATTCTGAACTTGATTCGTTGCCGGATCATAATAGGAAAGCGTCGCGTTGCCATACTGGAAGTTACCCTCGTTGGTAATGAAAAGTCCGGAGCCTGTTGCATTAAAGTCTTCTACCACATCGCCATAATCCCACTCCATGCAGGAAGCAAATGAGAGCGACAGCAGAGTTGTCAGGATATATAAGAGTTTCGGTTTGAATTTCATTTTAATAATTGGAAAAACCTCGGCCCGCTATTCAAGGTAATATACGAGCCGAGGTTTGGCAGAAAAATTTTAACTGTTTGAGCTGTTTTATTCAGCAGGTTTGTAACGACCATCCTTCATGTCTTGCCATGTAGGATTATATGCGCAGCCTGTTACCTCCCAATTCCCATCAGTCACTGAACCGTTTTCAATGACTGAGGCAAAAGTAGAGAAGTCAGAAAGTTTACCCATACTTTCAATTTTGATGTTAGGTACAGAATTTAATACGGGGAAAGAAACCTGCGTACATTTGGGGGCGGTACTTATAAATAATTTTTCCGAAACTGATTTAAGTTTGGGACAGTTTATTAAGGTGGAATTCATAATTCCGAATATCCCACCCACAGATTCTAATTCCGGGAGATTGAGATCCATATGACAGCCTCCAATAAATAGACCTTTAGATCTATCTTCAGTCGGAATAGCTCTACTACCTCTACCATTGGACATATTCACAGATTTTAATTTATCAAGTTTCACGGGGCTTTTAACCATTAAAGGCTGCAAATAAAAATATCCTCCAACTTCTTCCAAAGAGGAAATATCAAGTGACTTTGCTGTTGGACAAATAAAGGAAAAACTTCCTTCAACCGATTTGATATTAGACAGATCAACTGATTTGCCTGAGCAGGCAATTACACTAAAATTTGCGTCACCAAGAATTTCTTCTAAAGCAAATGTCTGATTCTTTTCGTTAGCTGCAAGATTGGAAAAGTCAAATTTACATGTGAAATCCGAAGCCTTTTTAAAATTGATATCCGGTATACATCTGTCAGCATAGCATATTATAGACATTTCAATATTCACATTGGATAAATCATCTTTCGTCTTTAATTTGTCGAATGCTGTACCACCTATGTGTATAAACGGATTAACATCATTAAATGATTGAAAAGATGCATTGCTTAAGTCACAAACCGTACTCTTCCCTTGAAGACCCCATAAATTTTCAATGAAAACTCCACCAACCAAAGAAAGAGAGGATAAATTCGGTAATTCAGATATCGCACCAAAATTGGAGATATTCAGCGTACCTTTTACTTGTTTAAGATTATTTAACCCTACGATTCTCTCTAATGTTTGATTTAAATACTTAGCATACGCAGTAGATTCATAACGTCCGGATAATAATAAATTACCGTTTACTTCTGAAATCTCAAGAATCTCCAATGTTTTGAATTGCCAGCCAACTAAAAAGTCTATTTCACCTGCGGTTTGCAATTTCGGTAATTTTAAGGACTGGAAATTATCTGATGGCATATTTATTGAGAATTTGCCTGAGACATTTTCCAACGCAGGGAATTCCAACTGAGCTAATGGCGTATCTTTGATATCACTCGTGCCATATTCACGATTGACAACTGAGTTATCGCTCATATCAAGGTCTCCTCCGACTTCTGCAAGTTTCGGGAAATAGAGTGTAGTAAGGGCATCATCTTTGATATAAATGTCACCCTCAACTTTCGTGAGATTGTCAAACTCAATAAACTGAACCGCATTGTTGTTCAGCTCCAGATTTCCTGTAATTTCCTGAAGCTGCTCAAGGCGAAATCGGTAAGTGTCAGTACATGGTGATGGTGTCTCTTTCGTACCGAACTGAATTCCACCGACTTTAGTGAAAACCAATCCATCAAGAGCTTCCCCTTTGTAATTGTTAAGGATCTGTAGCGAACCTGTTATTTCCTTAATACCTGACAACGCTTCAAGAGTGTTGATTGCAGCCGCATTCTCGGCATTATTGCCGATTATAAGGTTGCCCTTGATGACAGATACTTTTGTCTCGGCAAACGCATCCACGTCAGCCTGAGATTTCAAGACAACATCGCCATCCGATTCTATTTCAGACTTGATTACTTTATAAGTATATTCATTTACTTTCCCATTGAAGGAGGTGACGCGGAAAATCATTTCGCTATCCCAGTCAGTGACAGTCTGGGGGTTAGGAAGAATTTTCGCAGACGGAGTATAGACCATGGATGCGGTAGCACCATTGAGATCTACAGTATATGGCACTGTCATTACAATGTCATTACCTTCAATGACGGCATCATATGATTTTCCGTCTTTTGTCAAAGTCAGAGTTGTGATGAAGTTATCATCAGCATCTGCCGGCATTTTGTCATCATCGGAACATCCCGCTATGAAAAGCGAGAATGTAACGATAAGTATAGACCAAACTTTTTTCATTTGTTATGCAATCGTATTAATATTATTTATTTTCGAGTGAATTTCTATCTTCTATTGAGAAAACTTCGGTTGAGACTTCCCCAAATGAAACATGATATTCCTGAACAGCACACTGAACCTTAACAAAATCTATATAGTCCAACTTTATCGGAGTTCCGTCAGGATACATAGCATTTGATATTTTAAAACCGTTCTTCTGTCCACCGCTAACCCCAGGTATTGGCTCCCAAACGCAATCACTACCAACATTATCCACATACCCCCAAGGATAAGGTGCATGCCCCTCATTACTCATTGTTCCGGGTATGAGTGTTCCTCTGACGGTGTAAGATTCCGGCATCCATATTGGATAATAATATTCCTGCCCATGATACTGATTTCTTTTAACACTTCCTTCTTTACCGAAGCAATCAATCCAAAAATTATCCATGGCATATGGCCCCGGACGGAAATAAGTCACCTCGTAATCCTGAATTGTAGTCGCTTTCCCGGTTTCTGAAGCTCGGAGCTCATACCATTCGTCATCAGGTAAACCATTTCCGTTGGTGTCCTGCATCACCCAAACAATTCCGGGTTCATTTGAAGTGCCAAAGGCATTTCCTAGAGTTGCAAAGTCATATTCATTTCCTTTTTGATTCTTTATACTATGGTCAAAGCCTACTATCAACGACCCTCCCCACGCTCCCAATGAAACGTACCATCCGTTCGATAAGTTACGCTCTGCAAATGCACACGCCAGTTCCATTGTTGTTTCGTTTCCCGTATAGCCATTGGAGCCCATAGTTGTATTAATAAACTGACCCGGAGCTGGAGAAAATTCATATACTTTGTTGCTTTTTTTTGCACTTGAAGCTGTCAGGGGCCTGAATCTATCAGCAGGACTGCCGGTCACACAAACAACCTTTACAGTTGTGCTTACTGATGCATCAGAATGTTCAGACTTTTCAGTAACGGTCACTGTCACCATGTAGTTGCCGGGAGATGTAGGAGTAAAAGCGTATGTTTGAGAGGAAGCGTCCGCTATTTCCTTTCCGTTCACACTCCACTTGAAAGTAGGATTTGTGAAATATTCAAGATGAGGTCTTAGGAAAACAGACTGATCGGGATAAACATATCTTACATTTTCCTCAGCCAGATAGTAAGGTTTCAAGAAGCTGACCACAAATGGATCCGACTCCAAAACCTGAATTTTTAGGTCATAGGAAGTCTTACCATCATCGTTTGAGGCGTTGATGGTGACGGTATATTCACCAATCTTATCCTCATTGAAAACATAAGTTTTTTCTCTGCCGACAACTTTGTTGTCAATTATCCATTCGATTTCGAAATTATCATCTTCATCATTCTGGATTTCCGGAGCCAAAGTATAATCTGTACCTTTTTTTACTTTCAGACCCTGAGGCGGTAGTAGGAACGAGATTGTTGGTGGAAGCAGATCAACTACTTCAATCTTTATTTCGTCTTTTACTGAACCGACTTCGGTATCCACTCGCAAAGTCACGAAATAATCGCCTATTTCATCAGATGAGAAAGTGAGAGACTGTGATGTAGAAACCAACCGACCGTCAATAGTCCAAGCAAAAACGGCGTTATTGACATTTTTATATTCCGGTGTTATCGTAATTGAACGTCCCTGCTTAACAGTGTAGATTCCTGTCTCAGAGTCAAACTCTACTGAAGGCAGCCCGTTATTGTCGTACAAGTTATCATCTTTATTGCATGATGTCAATGCAATAAAGATGATAAAAATTGCGAGTAAATATCTATTCATTTGTTTTGTCAACCGAATGAAGCTGTTTGTGATCAAGTTATCACAAACAGCTTCTTTATATTATTATTCCAATACTATATCATCAATCGCAACATAGCATGGGGTAGTAGGACCTCCTTCATGGATGTCAGATCCCCAGAAACCGAACTGAACTTTAGCTACATTGGCGGCATTAACCGTAATTGTCGTCCAAGTAGTCACACAGATGTTTTTGCCATTACGATAGTCCGCAAGTGGAGTTTCTATGCGTTTAACAATATTGCCACTTGCATCGAAACACTTTATAATGAGATTAAAATAGCCTTTTGAATCTTTAAGGGATTTAGCCGTAACTTCCACGCCATTCTCTCCAATCCACGTATTCCCATTCTGGATAACTCCATAAGTATAAGCGGTATTACAGATCTTAAGGGATTTAAGAGTCATTGAAGAAATTTCGAATGAAGCTTCTTTAGCATAACCGTAGGAGTCATCAAAACCGTAAACTACACCGAAGTTGTTCGAGCCATTAGCACCTGCTCCGCCTCGATTACCGGTGGCAGTACGAGCCGTATTATATACACTCATCTGGTTGTATTCAGACATCCACCATTTATCAGTGAAAGGCTTACCGGGATTGGGGTTTGAAGAAGGATTTGAAGTCATTGCCCAATCCGAAACTGCGATACCACCAAACATATAGGATGGAGCAATGGGGTTTCCGGTAGGCCATGAGCCTTCATTTTCCATGGATGTAAAAGATCCATCCAAATTCATTATACCCGTAATCTGGGTACCACTGTAGTCTGAATAATAATTGCGTCCATAGGATGTTGGACCAGCCAAGACATCGACATCTTCAAAGGACATCAAATTCTCGAAGTCAATTATGACCTGACTTGATGCTGAGCGGCTCAACGGCTTGCCGTCCGCTACGTCGAAGTTATCGACTAAGGCATCCTCATTGGAACACCCGGTGATGGTTGCAGCTACGACCAAAGCGAAGCCGTAAGCTGCGAAACGTAGGAGTTTTTTCATACTCGTTGTTGTTTTTAGTTAATATTAAAAAATAAATATTCCCGATAACGCTTAGTGAAGCTATAACGGGAATAGATAGAATTATAGTCGTTAAAAACAACTTACGAGGTAAGAAGTCAGACAACCTAAGCCCATAGTCCCGTAGGCGGTATCACTTGGCGAAAATGGCAGGTCTTCTGACTTATCCCGGTTCAATCGCGCCTTCCCAGTCTTACGGAGACCAGTGGCAGGTTGCGAAAAACCTTGTTCAATAACGCATATACATCGTCAAAGAACGGGAATTACAGCAGCGGGTACTGTCGAGGAATCTCACCTCATTCCCTTTTAATGCTCCTTCACGCCTCCACTCTTGGACGGCAGAGCAACCATTTCAGCCGCAAAAATACAAAAAATAACCATTACCACCAAATATTTCATTTTTTTAACCGAACAGCAAAAACCGCAAATATCTAATTTATTCAAATTGAGGATGAAGACTTTGTACCTCAATAAGCTGTTAAACTATTCTTAATGGAGTGGTTAAAATCTTTGTCCATTATAAATTATTTATAAGTACATTAGATATACATAAAGGCAGGTTTCCCCGCCTTTATGTCCATACTGCTTAATCGAGTCTGATTATGAAATTCTATATCCTAAATTAGTAGTGGTGCGATAAAAATCTTACCACTGTTATTAAAATATTAATATTTAGTCAAATACAAGAGAACATTGATTTTTTGATTTGAAATTGATTTATTAGTCTTGTTGTTCCCAAACATCAAGATTATGAATCAGGGTAAGTATGTTTTCTCCCAAGTAATCGAATTTATACCGCGCTACCAGTTCGATAAGCTCGTAAGGCTGTATAAAGGAGACTGGCATGTAAAGAATCTCAACAGTTACAATCACCTCCTTCATCTGCTCTTCGGACAGCTGACAGGCTGTGATTCGCTACGGGACATCTGTCTATGTCTGGAGGCCCATTCAAAAATGCTATATCATCTCGGTTTTCGGAAAACAGTCAACCACACATCTTTGTCGCGGGCTAACGAAAGTCGGGACTATCGAATTTTTGAGGGACTGGGAATTTATCTAATAGGATTGGTAAGGCCCATGTATTCAAAGGCTAAACTATCCGAGATAACCATAGACAACGTAATCTATGCGTTGGACTCCACAACCATATCAACCAGCATAAAACTTGCGACATGGGCATTGGGCAAATACAGCAAAGGCGCTGTAAAGATGCACACATTGCTTGATTTGCGTGGAAGCATACCGGCAAACATTCATATTACCGATGGAAAATGGCATGACAGCAACGAACTTGACATACTGTTGCCGGAACCATTCGCCTTCTATGTGATGGACAAGGCTTATGTTGATTTCAAGGCTTTGTTCAGATTCCATCAGTCACAGGCATTCTGGGTATCCCGTCCGAAAGAGAACATGAAGTTCATGACAATCGGGCAAATGGAAATACCCGATGCAAAGTCCGGCATCATAGAAGACTCTCGGATTCGTGTCACCGGATATAAATCGAGTAAACTCTATCCTGATGACATGCGGTTTGTACGAGTATATGACCCGGACAATGACACAATTGTGGATTTCATATCCAATAACTTTGAAATCAGTGCCTTGGAAATATCCAATCTCTACCGCCATCGCTGGGATATAGAAGTTTTCTTCAAATGGATCAAACAGAATATTGTCGTGAAGACCCTTTGGGGATTTTCCGAGAACGCGGTAAAAATCCATCTTTGGACTGCTGTCATTGCCTATCTTACGGTAGCTCGAATAAAGGCCGATTATAAAAGCTGCTATTCTATAACCGAAGTGGCGACCCTTATCAGAATCTCTGCTTTGGAACGTGTCGAGTTACGACAACTTCTAACCACCCAAGACTTGTCAACCAATTCAAATCAAAATGTCAAAGAACTCTCTTTATTTGATGATTTCTAAACTAACGCGATTTTATCGCACCAGTAGTATTGTTGCAAAATAAGCGTCAGCCTGTTGCAACTCGCGATACAGCACAAAATAAAATCACATGGCAAACAGTATTCGACCGCCTTCTTTGACAAAAGTCTGCGGATTCCGGTATACAGCGGCATAAACCTGCCTGTCGGTGACGGGATTTCCATCAGTCCGCACATGAAGTTTCTCTCGGTTGATAACCTCGGCTATTCGTCGGGTGGTCATTCCATATCCGGCAGTGGCAAGTACATACACCATTGCATCTTCAAGTCGCATTTTCAGTTCCATAATATATTTGGTCGTTCAAAATATTCAACAACTTTGCCTTTCTCATACAGATAACGATAATCACACTGCTTCAGGAATCTATATCCGTTAATCCAATCGTTATCGTTCGAGTCTTCAATCTTGTCGAGTTCATATTCCCTTGTATGAATTCCAAGACCATAGAATTTCATACCCTCCGTACGTGCTTCGGCTATCAATTTCTTGTTTTTATCAGACAGATAACTCCATTCAAAATCAGAAACGACCAATATGTCAGCACCTGTGAATGAATTAGTGAATTGTCGGTATCGTGGGTTATCAGGCATCTTTTTAAAAATGAAATCAAAAAGCCGGTTCTCGTCATTGCCGACTGTAATACCGCTTATATCGCTCCGCGATGCCGTCTTGAATTTCCCGGAAATGCAACCGGCATCCTCGCTTCCTCGTCCGATTCTCTTTGCAAGTTCCACTATTGCAGGATCAAGTCGTTGGAGAAATAGAGCCTCAGCCCTCTCCATAGATCTCTACCGAGGGGGCCTGACACCACCGATTGCCATAGACAAGTTGGACAGCATCTTCATTTGCGTCTTCAGTAAGAGCAGGACATGGCACCCATAGATGTACCGACTACGATTGTGTGTCATCAGCCCTATACTCTCCGGCAAGACGCAGCAACAATTGAAGAGCCTCAATGGGGCTGACAGGGATGTCGGGAGTGACAACATTGTCGTCAGGAAGCAGTTCCCGAAGCTTTTTTGCTGTGTTGGACTGACCCGATGAGGAGAGTCCATGTAAATAAATGATGTTCATATTGCTTTTTGCATTTGGTTTGACCTTTGTTTCTCTTTCCATTGAAGACGATTGAACCAGCTTTTCAACTTTCTATAAGTCGAGTCATCTTTGCCTTTGATCATTTCAAGATAGTTTATTTTACCATCTATTACATTGACAAGGTTCTTTTCCTTGCCCTTGCAGAAGTCGCGGGTGAAGATAATCTGAGCCTGTGTATAACCATATTTCTTCCACAAGTGCAAAAGCACTCGCAGATGTTTTACGCAGGAGCGTGGAACGTTGATTTTATCGCCTACAACGACTCCGGTAACTTCTTGGCGTGTGCCACGGACTAATGTCTTTGTTTTCTTCTCGTTCACTTTTAATCCATATCCCGCTATGATGTTATAAATCCTTGATTGCCAGAACAGGCTCATTCGTCGAATTGATTTGCTGTGGCTGAATGTTATATCATCGGCATAGCGGGAATACTTACACCCCATCCGTTCGGCGAGCTTTGACATATCTTTATCAAAGCTTTTCAGCACAATATTAGACAATGCCGGCGATGTCGGAGCGCCTTGCGGAAGTACTTCGATACCCGAACTGTTAGGAACGGTGCATAGTCTGCATATAATATTGATGACTTCTTTGCTTTGCAATTTGTCACCAAGTTCCCTATGAAGCGCCTTGCGAATCATAATTTTAGTTATGCTCGGAAAGAAATTTTCAAGATCCGTATTAAATATGCAGGTTTGACCGACATGTATCAATGCATTATCCTTGACACTTCTATCTAATACAAAACCGGTGGCATGGTTGTCGGGCACGAATATAGATTGCAGGAGAATGTTTATTGCTGACTGGATAGCCTTTAGCGGCTTTATCGGAGCGCTGATTGTGCGCTGCCCTCCGGATTTTTTGGGGATTGAAAACTCGACATAAGCGGATTTTCTCGCATTGGCTGACGCATACCGCATTATCTGCTTGCCGGATTTGGGCTCGGCCAAGCTCCAGCAGTCGACAAGCGGTGCTATGAAATTCAGCACCTCAAATAATTCCTTGCGGTTACCGATGGTTAAATCCTTGAGATAATCTGCAATTTGGGTTCGCATATTTCAATCATTTTGCGAGAGCAGAGAAAACATCGGTCTTACTTTCGTGTTCGCCGGATGGTCGAGGCTTCGACAATGTGCGCTGTGAACGAGGGAGTGCATTTCACATCACCGGGAGCGAAGCGAAGGTGATGGAGCATGCACGACTGGAGTGAACAGCGTGCAGGGCCGATGCCGAGTAACTGACATTGGGTGGCGTCTTGATGTAAATCAGGACGAAGTCTGCCGGATGCAGCAGACAGGTTGCAAAGGTTAGACCGATGTTTTCAATGTCCTCTTTTCTTGTTTATGACGCAAAAATATAGAGGACATATGAAAAATCGTTTCATATATGAAACGATTTTCAGAAATTGCTGAATCTATTTGTACAAGGCAGTCAAAGCCTCGGTCTTTTCTTTTATTAAATTGCGCAGCCAAACAGGAGCAAGCACTTCTATATCGCTCCCGTGGCTTAAAATCTCCTGAACAAAATCATATGCCGGCGACATATAAAAGCCGAACGTAGTGAAATCCTCTCCATTTTCCAGTTCCTCCTGTGAATGATGCAGTGGCAGCGACCTCATATACTTGGGAAATTCTCGGTAGCATTTCAAAATCACTCGTGTGGGTCGCGAATATTCATCGGAACAGATTCCATAGAAATTTGCAAAGAAATCCTTAGCCGAAAAATCCTCCGGATATTCAAATCGTTCCGTGGTAAGTTCAAGATTCGTAATTCGGTCAAGCGCGAAAATCAGTCGCTTGCCGCTATCAATGGTTTGACCAAGCATATACCACCTTCTCTTGAACAATTTGAGGCACAGTGGCTCCAACGTTCTATTGGTGTCGTTTTTCGTCGAGGAATGAAACGAGGTATATTGGAAGACTATTCTCACATTGTCCCTCAACGCCTGCAAAAGCAATGTCAGCCATTCGCGTCCTCCGGGAATCGGTTCGAGAACAATTTTATTGGCTATTGACTTGTTTTCAAGGAGCAACTGCTCAGTAGCCATACTGTCGGTAAGCCAGTTCAGAACATCATTCTTCTCTATTTCATCCTGATTGGCGATATAATACTGACTGTTTTCTCTCTTGGAAGTGCATTGAATATCAACCCCCAGTTCCGTAAGAATAGCCATCCTATGATTATGGAATGTGCGCTTTGACAATTCCACACCCTTATAGTTCAGGGAAGAGTTGTCCCATTTTTCACTGATCTCCCTAAAGGTCAATTTACCGGCATCAAGAATGGTATTAATAAGCCAGATATATTTGCGTAATGTCGAGTCAGCCATAATTCACAACTTTATACGATTACAAAGATAACCATAATGTGTGAAGATGATTTTCATACATTCACTTTTTTGTAGTTTAAAATAAGGTAAACTATTTCAGTTCACATTGCCGCCTTTTATCTACCTAAATTTTTGCAAAATAGGCGAAACCATGTCATCGCGATGTCCCCAATTCCGCCCATATAATCAATTCATCACTTCGCTAAAAAAACATTTATGCCGTTACACTTACTTTGAAGAAATAGGCTGTCATTGATGAGGTCGATGATGCGGTTGTTCTTTGTTGCGAAGATAGTCCCAAATAACGAGTATGCGCTATAATATTTCGGTGTCACGCCTTATCTACAATGAAGAACCGCAAGCGAAACAGACATAGTTTTTATTAAGTGAAAATGTGTTATTGATTGGGGAATGGAGCGATTGGATATAATAAGAAAGAGATGTCTCACGACATCTCTTTCCGTTTAAACCTTTATCTTAATCTAATACTATGAAAAACACACATACAAATGTACACATTTTTCCACATACGTTCAAAATATTTCACTAATGTTTAACATATTTTTTGGTAAAAAAAGTTCATTATAATGTCAGATTGCCACTATTTAACATTTATCAACCCATCTGTGTTGTTATATCCTATAAGCGAGGAAGCAAATATTTCAGATTTGCCGCCTAATGCTTAACTTTGTAACGAAAAAAACATCATAACCGAAATGAAACTATCGCTCATACTCGACAATATCAAATCACGACTCGGCATAGCCGAACTCAATCCCATGCAAAAGCGCGTGACGGAATCAACATCGGCCAACAACCTGCTGCTGTCACCTACAGGGTCGGGCAAAACGATTGCGTTCACGATAGCCATGCTGCGAGCGCTCGGCAAGCCGTCGGGCGAAGTCAAGGCCGTGGTAATCGCTCCGTCGCGTGAGCTGGTGATGCAGATTTACCGGGTAGTGCGCGAAATAGCCACCGGCTATAAGACGGTGGCACTCTATGGAGGACATCCGATGGCCGACGAGAAAAATTCGCTTACTCCGGCCCCCGACATAATAGTGGCGACTCCGGGCCGACTGCTCGACCACATCAACCGCAAGCATGTCGACCTTTATACGACAAAAGTGCTTGTGCTCGACGAGTATGACAAATCACTTGAGCTGGGATTCCATGACGAGATGCGCAAGGTGATACGCACGATGCCCAATCTGTCGCGCATCATTCTCACATCGGCCACCCGACTTGTCGACATGCCTGACTTCCTGAATATGTCGTCGCCCGAGGTTATCGACTTCCTGGAACAAGGTCAAAAACCGAGGGAACGCACCGCCATCGTTGAAGTAGAGAGTCCGGCACGCGACAAAATCGACACTCTCATCGACCTGCTTAAGTCGCTCAACAACGGCAAAGCCATCATCTTTGTAAACCACCGTGAAAGCGCCGTGAGAGTATTCGACCACCTTAAGAAAGCAGGACTGCCCGTGGGGCTGTATCACGGCGCTCTCGACCAGCCCGACCGCGAGAAGGCTATCGACCTGCTCAACAACGGTACGACACCTATACTCGTGTCGACCGACCTCGGCGCACGCGGCCTCGACATCGACTCGGTACACTCGATAATACACTACCACCTGCCGCTTACCGAGGAAACTTGGACTCACCGCAACGGACGCACGGCACGTGTCGACGCATCGGGCACAGTATATGTCATCACTTCCGAAGCCGATAATCTGCCTGAATACATTACATTCGACCGTAGCTATTCGCCCACAGGCACTTCGACCGACCCCATAAAGGCATCGACAGCCACAATATACTTCAACGCAGGCAAAAAGGAGAAAATATCACGCGGCGACATAGCCGGATTCCTCATCAAGCAGGGAGGCATGAAGCCCGAGTCGATAGGCCGCATAATCGTCAAGGATCACAGCGCACTTGCCGCAGTACCGGCAGCCGAAGCCGCCGCGCTCCTGTCGCGCATCGCCCCCGAAAAGCTCAAAGGCAAGCGCGTCCGCACATCCCTACTCCGCTAACCCCGCAACATCCCCGCAATTCCCCCGGCTCACCGAAAGTCGAGAGCATCCTGTCATGCAAACAGCTCAACAAATGTTAGCTACATGGCAATCACAGCTTCGTGTTCCGCCTTTTTATCGTGAACATACAGCAATGTAATGGATTCTTCGCAGATCAATAGCATCAATATTGAGCAATACGGTCATATTCTATCAAAAAAGTCTTCATAATCACCGTCAATTATTTTCCATACCCCGTTTTTTCGGCCTCCATCCCTAACAATGAACTTCATATCAGTCATTCTCTTTATGTATTTACGCACTTGTCGGTCAGAAACGCCTATATTTACAGCCATTTCGGCAATAGTGATTCCTGGATTTGCCGAAATCATTTTATAAATCATCCGCTGTGCTTTTAGGAACTCTTTTCGGAACTTATTATTCCCTTTTAGGAACTCTTTTCCCATTCCTATAACATCTTTCTGGAACTCTTTCTCATATATTATGCTATCGCTTACATAATTCAAATTCCATAACACCACATGAAATTCAGATGCATTTGACTGAAATTCAGGAATATGATAATTAGATCGACGCTCAAACCTCTTATAGGAATCAATTATCTTTTTCATTCCGCTACCTCGCCTTTCCATTAGGCCCAATCGGCTGAAAAAATCAGCCAATAACGGATTCCTTCTTTTGGACGGCACCGTAAGCGGATTTAGCTGCTGGATGAGTTTGCCATCCAACATACCGCCCGGAGAGTAGATTTCCAAACGGTCATCATACATATCAATGTGTATTTCACTTCCCATCAGCATATAATCACGATGAATAATTGCATTCGCTATAGCTTCCGTTACAGCACGTTCAGGATAATCCGGAAGTTCTTCACGATAATCATTTTCCTTCCACCATTTCCTCCGAGAATTATTTCTTACAAAAGATACGGCATCCTGTAATTGACCGATTATACATCCTTCCAATTCAACATCATCAATCGCTTCGCCCAAACCATTAGTCATATCCAATCCATTCCATCGGGTACAGAATATACGAGATTGGCGTATGGGAGATTCATCAGCCAATAATGCACCTGCATTTGTCAACTTGGCGTTTTCATCAACAATTCCCCAGGAAACAAACTCATTGTCTTCAAACGAGCGTTGTAACCTTTTGTAATGGACTGATTTAAGTTTAGAGAATGCCATATCCTCAAATCTATAGTTGGAAGGCAAACTATCGTAAGTGCGACCGGAGCCTTTTAATACAAGACTTTTCAGTTGCATGCGGTCAGCAGTAACCGATTCATTGCCAACACGGACAAATGCAATGCGTTGCTTATCTCCAATGTAATAATACGGAGTTTCCTGTCCCGGATACACTTGTATTTGCACCAGCTTTTTCCCGTCTATTTCCTTGTATTCAAGATTAATAGCCGGAACCGGATCAAGTTTACTTTTTACCTCTTCACTAATCCTCTCTGCATCACCTTCTGCATCTGCAAGTCCTACTACCTGATTATCATCACTGATGCCAAAAATCAACATTCCCCCTTCGCCATTGGCAAAGGCAGATACACTTTTAAGCCAGCTTTTAGGACGCTTGACCTCAAGCATTTGCTTTTTGTCATAGGCTGTAGATTCACCTATCAGAGTACGTATATCTATGTTCATGTCAATTATTGGGTAATCATTATAATTGTTTTTAGCTTTACTCCATCACGCTTGCATACCTATTTATATACTCGAAATTAATATTTTCTTCTTTAAGAGATTAAACGGAACTATTGCAAAGATAAACCAAAGTATATTACTACGAAAACAATTTCGATAGTTATGAGGTTGGGGAAGCTGTCGGGAGAGAATGGCGTTGGGTAAATGCGGGAGAGAGAGGCGCAGGGGTTATTTGCGGCCGAAGGATGCGGGGACCTTTATGAAGGCGGTAACGGCAATCGTGACGATGCAGCATCCCATCACCCACCAGAAGAAGTTGACATAACCCATCGTTTCCTGGAGCCATCCGGCGGCCATGCCGGGGAGCATCATGCCGAGAGCCATGAAGCCAGTGCATATCGCATAGTGAGCCGTGCGGAACGGGCCTTCACTGAAGTAGATGAGATAGAGCATATAGGCCGTGAAGCCGAATCCGTAGCCAAACTGCTCGACAAATACACAGGCATTGATCGAGAGCATATCGGAAGGCTGCACAATGGCCAGATAACAGAATGTGCCGCATGTGAGCGAGATGCTCCACGCCATAGGCCAAATCCACTTCTTGAGGCCGCCGTGGGCTGCCACGAAGCCGCCGATGATGCCTCCGAGTGTAAGTCCGATAATGCCTACGGTGCCGTAGACAAATCCCACCTCCGAAGTGGAGAGGCCAAGTCCTCCCGCCTCGCGTGAATCGAGCAGAAACGGATTGATGAGCTTGACAAGCTGCGCCTCGGGAAGTCGGTAGAGCAACATGAATGCGATAGCCACCCAAGCCTGCTTCTTCTTGAAGAACGATGCAAATGTAGCCAGAAACTCACGCATGATGTTGCGTGCCGTAACGCCCGGAGCAGGACGGTCGATTGCCGGGCGAGGCAATATAACGCCGTGGTAGAGGCTTACAAGCAGGAAGAAAAGCGACAACGCAAGCATGACGGCCATCCACGCAAGCGGAATGTCGCCCGTGCGCTCCTCAATGACTCCGGCGAGCATAACGAGCAACCCCTGCCCTACGATGGTCGCAATGCGGTAGAAGGTGCTGCGTATTCCCACGTAGAACGACTGCTGATGCTCGGTGAGAGCGAGCATGTAGAATCCGTCGGCGGCAATGTCGTGGGTAGCGCTCATAAACGCCACGACCCAGAACACAGCCAATGTAGCCTGAAAGAAGCACGACAGCGGCAAAGTGAATGCGAGAGCACCCAACCCGATGCCGATAAAAAGCTCCATCGTCACAGTCCACCACCGCTTGGTGCGTATAAGGTCGACAAGAGGGCTCCAAAATGGTTTTATGACCCACGGCAGATAGAGCCATGAGGTGTAAAGGGCTATATCGGTGTTGCTTATCCCCATGCGCTTATACATGATGACCGAGAGTGTCATCACAGCCACATAGGGCAACGCCTGAGCAAAATAGAGTGTGGATATCCACATCCACGGCCACTTGGCCGCCCTATTAATAGATTGACCTGATTTCAGCATCTTTGAAGTAATGTGACAAAATTTGACGATAATTGAAGCCACGCTCACCCATCACGGCGGCCCCTATCTGACATAACCCCACTCCATGCCCCCATCCTGCGCCATGAAGACGGAATCCATGCAGGGTGCGCTCAACCACGAAAGCCGAGCTGTAGAGGTGACTGCGCGACAGCCACTTCCTTATTTCGAGCTCCTTGCCGACAATCATAGTGCGCTTGGAGCCTACAATTTTCAACCGATAGATGCGCCCCGATGTGCCGCGTGCAAGCGGAACGAGGTCACTTATCTCACCAAAATCAATTCCCGACCGTTCACGCACAATCGCCGACAGCTCATCGACATCGTAATCGACTGTCCAGCGATAGAAGTCGACAGTTTCACGGTCGTAGTTGTTGAGCACCTGGGCAAGAATAGACTCGTCGACATCGGAGCAAAAAGCATCGGGACGACCGAGAATCCACTCACGGGCATTGGCCTCGACTGTCAGGTCGGGCAACGGGGCACCGTCAACAGCGTCACACGCGGCCACGAGATAGTCATGCCGCCGTGGCTCCCAACAGTACTGAAACTCTTCAAACGCGCCTCCGCAACACTTTGAGAAGCGGGTATCGCACAGCTCGTCGCCGTGCATAAGCACTTCGCCCCAAGTCGACAGAATGGCACTGCGCACCTGAGCGCGGCTCGCCCTTGTTATGCCCTGATAACGCTGGCAATGGTCGTCGGCACACACATCAAAGTCGACATGGTCGTCGTGGTCGTACCACTTTACACGCTCTTCGGGGGTGTCGAGCATGTCGACATGACCTGAAGCCGATGCCTTGTGACGAATCTGGGCCAGAACCCAGCTGCGCGATATAACGGCATGGGCCTTCAGCAATTCAAGCGACGCGTCGGCACTCATCTCCGACGAGATAACGCTCGTGAGATAGTCCTCGACTGACACAATGTTCAAAGCCAAAGTGAGGTCGCCCGACTTTTTCAATTTAAGATTGCCAAGGAATGACTGATCCTCCTTGCGCTGCCAATGGAAGTCAACACCTATCGTGACATCCTTTAGCGTGAAATAGGAGTCGGAGGAAAGCGGACGGAACTCAGCGCCTTCGGCATCGGCCTCAAAAGGGCCGTGCAACTCATATTGTATTTCGGGTGCCGACATGATGCCGACATTGACCGACAGCTCATGTGACGCAAAGGCGACATCGTTGAATATCGCAGCCGCCAACGATGAGTCGACAGCATCGAAATCGGCCTCGGAAACGGTAATAAGAGTGCCGAACACATCAACGGCACCGGGGCTCACCTTGACGGTGTCGTAACACAGAGGACGATGCGCACGCCTCGGCACTACAACCGCCTCGATTGTCGAGGAGTCGACAGCACGCAGGGCTATGTTGACCATGGGCTCGTCACCGTAGGCCGACAAAGAGTCGAGCAACTCAGACAACGCTTCGCCTACACGCTCCTGCGAATCAATGAAGTAGTGACGCTTGAACGGATAACGCCTGTCAAGCGGCATATACTCCGACGGAACAGCCTGAAAGTGAAGATGATCGGGAGCCGACGCACCGCATTGCGGCCCGTTGTAGAACACCGTGTAGCCTTCAAGGTCACAGGCGAGCCTCAACATGTCGCCTACATGACCATTGACCGACTGCGGCTCATGATGGCACGAGGCAATGGTGAGATGACCGGGAAATATAGGGAACGGATTGACCAGAATTTCATAGTCGCCCCATTGATGTATATGCTGACACTGAGGACGGTTGTCACGGCACAGGAAGCATGGACGAGCGGCAATGGATGCCTTGTCAACCTTGGCACCGGTGCTTACGACACGTGCAGGATTGGACTGAACCCGCCACGGAATACCGTCGACCGTCACATCCTTGATCTTCACATCGCGCAGCGACATGGTGCGCAACCTCACCTCCTCCCAGTCACGCAGCTGATCATCGACCAGCCGGTCAATAGCGTCACGCTTCATGTCGGTCACGGTTAAGGTTGATGCGCGCCTCAAGTTCCCACGACCTCAGGGTGTCCTTATAGAGGTTGTTGGCGTTCAAGCGGTCGAGTGACAATGATGCATCGGAATTTCCTTCCCACCTGCGGCACAGATAGAGCACATCGTAGATGCGTCCTATGCGGTATTCGCGTGACACGGCAAGTCCCATCGCATAATCCTCACCGTAACAGGTGTCGGGGAACAGAATGTCACGCACAACCGGGGTGAAGAACGCACGAGGCGCTCCAAGCCCGTTGACACGCAAGGCATTGTTACGCCCGTTAGCATCGGTCCATTCACGATGGTCGATGACACCGGGCGGTATAGGATTTTTGTCGAAATCGGTCAACATGTAACTGCCCACCACCATTGCGCAGTTGCTGCGATAAAACTCGTCAACGATGCGCGTCAGAACTGAAGTGTCGCTGTAGACATCGTCGCTGTCGAGCTGCACGGCAAACTTGCCACATTGGCTGTCGGTCAAAGCACGGTTCCAGCATCCGCCAATACCGAGAGTGTCCGACTCGGGGACGATGTGAATCACGCGGTCGTCGGCAGCCGCAATCGACGCTACGACCTCGGTAGTTCCATCGGTGGAGTGATTGTCGACAACTATAACATTGAAGCGGAACGGAGCCTCCTGCGACAATGCACTCTTGACGGCATCGGCCACGGTGCTGACACGATTGCGCACGGGGATAACCACCGACGCTTCAACAGGCCAGCTTCCGGAGAGGTCGACCTTGCGGAACTCGGGTTCAAGCCACGCGCCAACGGCCTTGAGGTGCTCGGTACAGGCCTGCTCCATCTCGACCTGCACGGCGCGATTGCGCGGATCAACATAGTCAAACTGCGAACCACCGCCGGACACACCCTCAGAGGCGTAGAGCAACTCGGGACAATGCACCACTTTACCCTGACGCGACAGGGCAAGCCGCAGAGCATAGAACGCAGCATAGTCATAGTGACGCTGAACCGAAGCCAACGCGCTTTCAAGCGCACGAGAGTCAACGAGCATCAGATGCCCGAAATCGAAATCGTCACGAAGCACTCCGCCACGGCTGCAGTCAATGAGCCTATGCGGCGACAACAGACCGTCGCGCCGCTCGTAGTAGTCGGAGTAGACAACCGATGCGCCGGTCATGCGCGCCACCTGACGCATACGATGCAGCGCATTGTCCGACAGATGCACCGTCACGCCGCGACGCACAATGAATATATATTCGTCAACCTGCCCGACAAGAGGCATAATGGCCTCGGACGAGCACAAAAAATCCAATTCAATCATAATACGCAAATCTACGAAAAAATATTCATGATTCAGGCAGGAGCGAGAAGCTTTTCATAGGCCCGTCGCAGCCCCGAATCGTAACGTACCTCACCGCAATAGATGAATCCGAGTTTATCGAATATGCGCAGCATGTAGAAATTGTCGTAATTGGTGTCGACCCTGAACGATGTCACACCCCTGTCACGGGCAAGCTCCTCAACCGACGACATGAACCTTACGGCGACACCGCGTCGCTTCGCCTCATCGGCCACGGCAAGGCGATGAACGACAACATAAGGCACATCGGCCAGCCAGCGGCCGTCGAGCATGTCATAGGCCGGCTCTCCGTCAAAAACCACGGCCCCATAAGCGACAACGCCGTCACCATTGTCAAGGACATAACCATAGCCCGACGCGATGTCACGCTCGATGTCGGCAACCGCGGGATAACTCTCGCTCCACTGGTGCTTGCCCTCGCGATACATCTGTGCCTTGGCCTGATTGATGATGGTCCAGATGCGAGGGATGTCGGACTCAACGGCAATTCTAAAAATCATACAAGAAGATTAAACAGTGAAGGGCGACCCTTACGAGCCACCCTTCGTATTAAAATTGAGTGTTAAGTTTCAATTAGTTGGCAAACATCGTGAAGATGTATTCGGGATTGGCAACCGAAGAATCGATGAGTCCGTTGTAGATGCAGCTTACAACACCAACAAGGATAATGCCTGCAACACAAATCCACATTGCAACACGCTCGGATGATGCCGAACGGAAAGCGGGGATGACACACTCCTGCTGATTGTTGATGAACATCGCCTTAACCACGAGCAAGTAGTAGTAGAGCGAGATGATGGTGTTGATCAACGCAATGAGCACGAGGATGTAGAGCGCCGGAGTTCCGGGAGCGACAGCCGAGGTGAAGATGAAGAACTTGCTGAAGAAACCGGCAAACGGAGGAATACCCGCAAGCGAGAACATGGCAAGCATCATCGTGAAGGCAAGCTTGGGATTGGTGCTGTAGAGATTGTTGTAATCGTCCATGTCGACACGACCGGTCTTGTTTTCGATGGCTGAGATGACACCGAATGCGGCAAGGTTGGAGAAGATGTAGACAAGGATGTAGAAAATCAACGAACCAAGACCCTGAGCGCTTCCTGCAATCACACCAAGCATGATATAACCGGCCTGGGAGATTGAGGAGAATGCGAGGAATCGCTTAAGATTCTTCTGACGCAGAGCAAAGAGGTTACCGATTGTGATAGTGAGGATGATGAGTGCATAGAGCATCCACTCCCAGATGCCGTTGTAGAACGGACCGAATACCTGCACGAGAATCACGAAGAATGCAAATGCGGCAGCACCCTTTGAGATAACCGAAAGATAGGAGGTAACCGAAGTGGGAGCACCCTGATAGACATCGGCAGTCCAAAGGTGGAAGGGAACCAGCGAGAGCTTGAATCCCATACCGCCAATGACAAACGCGATGGCAACGATGAGCAACGCACCGCCGTCGACAATCGAAGCGGCAACATCGCTGAAGTAGAGAGTTCCCGAAAGTGCATAGACAAAGCTCAATCCCATCATGAAGATAGCCGACGAGAATACAGCGGTGAGGATGTACTTAACGGCAGCCTCATGGCTCTCATAACGGTTCTTGTCAAATGCCACGAGAGCGGCAAGCGGAAGAGAAGCCGTTTCGAGGCCGATGATGAACAGCAGGAAGTGACGAGCCGAAATCATGAGGTACATACCGAAAAGGGTGATGAGCAGCAGCTCGTAGAACTCGCCGCGACGCACACGCATGAACTCGGAGTCGGCCCACTTGATTGACTGAAGAATAACGATGAACACACCGATGTTGAGGACATTCTTGATGCCTATCATCACGGGTGAAGTAACATACATGCCACCAAAGGCCGAAGCTACCTGCTTGTCGATGGGGAATACGAAGCCCAGCGCAGTGAGCAAACCGAAAAGACACACAGTGAACATGGTGAATCCCTTGGGTGCAGGGCGCGAGCTGAATGTATCAAATAAAAAGACCAATAAGATGAGGACCAGCAATCCTATCTCTTGATGCATGACCAAAAACTGTGAATAATCCATATCTTATAAATCCTTTATTTAGTCAACACTTCAATGATGGGTAAAAATGAGTTGTGGAGCAGGTTGCTAATCCAGTTGGGGAAGCAACCGATGCCTGCAACGCACACGATAAGCGTGATAACCGAAAGGCGTTCCCACCACTCGGCATCGGTCAACGACAAGTGATGCTCGTCCTGAACGGGGCCGAGAAGGAGCTTGCCCACAACGCGGAGGATGTAGACGGCGGTTATCACAATAGAGCAGCATGCGATGATGGTGAAGGTGCGGTGGAAGAGGTCGGCTTCCTGGAACGAACCAACGAAGATGGTCATTTCGGCAACGAAACCGCTAAGACCGGGAAGACCGAGCGATGCCATACCGGCAATCACGTAGCACACTGCAAGGAAAGGCATAATCTTCATCAAGCCTCCCATAAGACGGATGTCGCGGGTGTGGGTACGACCGTAAATCATACCGATCAATGCGAAGAAGAGAGCCGTCATAAGACCGTGGGAAAGCATCTGCATCACGGCACCTGTCATCGCGGTTGTATTGAGCATCAATATCGCGAAGAGCACGAGTCCGCAGTGGCTAACCGAAGAGTAGGCGTTGATGTATTTGAGGTCGGTCTGCACACAAGCGCTGAACGCACCGTAAACAACCGAAATACCTGTAAGAATCAAGAATATCCAAGCCAGCTCATTGGCGGCGAAGGGCATCAGGTAGATTGCAACACGGAAGCATCCGTAACCTCCAAGCTTCATGAGCACACCGGCATGGAGCATCGACACGGCGGTAGGCGCTGAAGCGTGACCGTCGGGGCTCCAAGTGTGGAACGGGAACATGGCACCGAGAACACCAAAACCTACAAAGGTGATGGGGAACAGGAAGTACTGCCAGTCATGCGAGATGGCGTCATTGGCCGAAATCTCAAGCAGGTTCATGGTCAGCGGGCTTCCTGCGGGAGCCGAATGATAGTATATACCGAGGATTCCGAGCAAGAGGAATGCCGAACCACCCATGAGCATAAGTGTAAGCTTCATCGCCGAATACTCCTTGCGACCTGTACCCCAAAGACCGATGAGAAGGTACATGGGGATAAGAGCCACCTCATAGAACATGAACATGGTAAAGAGGTCGATGGAGATAAAGAATCCGAACACACCGGTTGAAAGCAGAATCAACCACAGGAAGAAGTCCTTGGGCAGCGGATTGATTTTCCACGAGGCGAAAGAGCCTGCGAAAACGATGATTGCCGAAAGCAGCAGCATTGCAACGGATATACCGTCGACACCGACAGCAAGATGGATGTTAAGCGGTTCAAACCACATCCACGAGCCTTGATAAAGCATGATGTCGTCGGCACCGGCAGCACGCAGTTGGCAGAAATCAACCACAAGATATACGGCCAATGCCACAAGTGCAGTAGAGCCAACAACGGCCACCGTGCGTATCTGCTTCATGTTCCGGCAAAGGAACAGGCATCCAAGCATCAGCAGAGGGATGACCACAAAGTATATCAGAATATTAGAGAATATCATAATTACTATATTTTTCTAATTGCACTATTTATTAGAGAAGACAAACCCATGTAATCGAGGCAAGCAGAAGTGCGCCGATCAGGTAAACCCATACATACATCTGGAGGTTGCCCGACTGAAGTCCGCGTATTGAGAACGAAGCCTTCTGAGTAACGCGGGCAAACATATCCATCGTACCGTCGATAATGTGACGGTCAAACCATGCGATGGGCTTGCAGATGCCGTTAAAAATTATGCGGTGAGTGATGAACATATAGAGTTCGTCCCAGTAGAAACGGTGATGACACCAGTCCCAAAGCGTGGGAAGTGCATTCTTGAACTTGGCGGGAAGCGGATTCTCCTTCTTATACATCACGGTGGCAATTGCGATTGCGATTATGGCAACGGCAAGTGACACTGCAGCCACCGACCAGTCGAGATGCTCAAGGTTGGTGAAGAATCCAACGTGATCAAACATCGGGTGACCATTCCATGTAACGAGGTTTCCGAAGGGAACGAAGCCGGCAAAACATGAGATAACGGCAAGGATAACCAACGGGAGTGTCATAGTCCAGGGCTGATCGTGAGGAGCGTGATGACCTTCGGGCACCTTGTGTTCCTTCCACCAGAAGATGAGGTAGTAGAGGCGGAACATGTAGAAGGCGGTAAGACCGGCTACAAGCGACATCCACACATACCACAGAGCCGAGTTGCCGAAGCAAGCGGTGAGAATCTCATCCTTGGAGAAGAATCCTGCAAACGGGATGATACCCGCGATAGCAAGACAGCCAATAAGGAATGTGATGTGGGTGATGGGCATGTGCTTGCGCAGACCGTGCATGGCTGTGTAGTCGTTGGAGCCTATGGCGTGAATCAAAGCACCTGCACAGAGGAACAACAACGCCTTGAACATAGCATGAGTGAACAGATGGAACATACCGGCCATGTAACCGATGCCGTGGTGGAACTCGGGACGGGCAACACCAAGCGAAACCATCATGAACGCAATCTGCGATATTGTCGAGAAGGCGAGCACGCGCTTGATGTCGATCTGCGTACAAGCCACCATTGCCGCATAGAGTGCGGTGACGGCACCTACAACAGTTACAATCTCAAGCGAACGAATCTCCATCAAGTAGAGCGGGAACAGACGGGCCACAAGATATACACCGGCCACAACCATTGTAGCGGCGTGGATGAGGGCAGAAACCGGGGTGGGACCTTCCATTGCATCGGGAAGCCAGATGTGGAGCGGCATCATGGCCGACTTACCCATACCTCCCATGAAGATGAGCACGAGAGCCCATGTCATAACCGAAGCGCCCATAAACATGGGAGTTGCACTTCCTGCAAAGATGTTCTTGACACCTTCGGCAGTAGCTTCGCTCACCTGATATACATTGGCGAGTCCGTCAACGGGAACCGAAGTGAGTTCGGTGAAGTTGAACGTACCGGTGAAGTAGGACAACACGAGGATACCGATGAGGAATCCGAGGTCGGCAAAACGAGTTACGATAAACGCCTTCTTTGAAGCTGAAACAGCCGACGGCTTCACATAGTAGAAACCGATGAGGAGGTAGGATGAAGCACCCACAAGCTCCCAGAAGATGTACATCTGGAAAATGTTGGTTGCGACAACGAGTCCGAGCATCGAGAAGCTGAACAATGAAAGGAAAGCGTAGAAACGCTGGAAACCTCTCTCATACACTCCGTGATGGTCGCGCATGTAACCCAAGCTGTAGAGATGCACCATGAATGATATAGTGGTGATGACCACAAGCAGCATGGCCGAGATGGGATCGAGGAGGAATCCAAGACGGATAACGAGCGAGTCGGTAAACTGCAGCCATGTCACATTCCAGAGAATCGACTGCAGACGCTCGCCTGCAGCGTTGATGAACTGAGCGTCGCCGCTGAAGAAATAGGTAAACGCAACAGTATAGGCGAGTACAAGAGTGGTACCCATACCGAGAGTACCGAGAGTACCGGCCAACTTATGGCTCATCTTCATGCCCAGCAAGCCGAGCAAGAGGAACATGAAGAGAGGAATAGCTAATATGAAGATTGATATATGTTCCATAACTATTAAAATTTCATTTTAGTGAGGTCGCGTATATCAATATTTCGGGCAACGCGGAAAATGTTGACTATAATTGCAATGGCAAGAGCTGTTTCGGCAGCTGCAATAGCGATGGCAAAAAGGGTGAACATCATTCCTTCGAGTTGTCCGGGGAACAAGAAGCGGTTAAACACCACAAAGTTGATGTCGACCGAATTGAGCATCAACTCAAGCGATATCAGAATCGCAATCATGTTTTTACGGGTGATGAATCCGTAAACACCGCAGCAGAACATAATCATGCTGGGGATAATGTACATCATCATAGATAAATTGTCCATAATCTGCACCAATGATTAACGCTTGCGGGCGACTACCACGCCACCGATTATACATGCCAATAACAACACACTCACTGCTTCAAAGGGGAGCAGGTACTGCCACTTTTCAGTGCCGAGAAGCACTTGGCCGATTTCCTGCATAGTGAGATCCGTAGTGAACGGACGGCTCAACGCTGTCCAGAACTCGTGACGGCACAGGGCGAAGCCCATGACCACAAAGGACAGGAGGGCTGCGATGATACCCATGACGCGTCGTTTTGAAGCAAGTCTCGCACTACTGTCGCCGGGATTGGATGTGAGCAAAATTGAGAACACAAACAATACTACGATACCACCCGCATATACGGCAATCTGGACGGCCCCCAGGAACTCGTAGTCGAGCTTGAAGTATATGCCCGCCGTAGCGAAGAGCACAAACAACAGGTAGGTTGCCGCACGCAGAATCCTGCGAGTGGTGACAGTGAGTATCGAGAATACGATAATCGCCGCAACGATTACGCAATACATAATGATACTTCCAACTGATTCCATATTATATCTGATTTTTCTTTTTACTTTTCAGCGACATTAGACTGAGCGGGAGCCTCAGGAGCCTTGGGGGCTTCGGCGGGCTTGGGTGCCTCGGCGGGCTTGGGAGCCGGTGCCGGTTCAGCCGGTTCGGGCAGATAATTAAGTTTCTCGACAAGCATCGAACGGGTGAATACGGCCTGCTCGAAGTCGTTGGAGAACTCAAGCGCATTTTGGGGACATGTGGTGACACAGAGCTCGCAGAATGTGCAGCTACCGAGGTCGTACATGTAGGCATCGAGTTTGCGCTTCTTTTTACCGTCGGGGAGGTCAACCATCTTGGTTGTCAGGCTGATAGTGCCGTTGGGACAGTTGCGCTGACAAATTCCGCATGCTATACACTTGTGATGACCTTCAGCGTCATACTTCAAGACGAGCTTTGCACGGAAACGCGGAGCGGCGTACTGTATCGTCTTGCGATCGTCAGGATAGGACTCGGTCACCTTCGGGGTCAAGAACTCCTTTCCGGTGACACCCATACCCTTCAATAGGCTTGTAATGCCTGTTCCCAGTGATGAAAAATAATCTTTTACACTGCCCATAGATTATGATTGGTCTTTATTACTTTAAAATATGCATACCGATTGACAATATATTCGTTGTCGCGGCCGACCAGAGTATCGGTATGTGTAACCTCCGGTATCGCCCGCATTACTTTTCCCAATTCAAACCCGTCACTTGACCTGACCGCCGAGAATGTCGAGCAACTCGGAGGTGATGGCCTGCTGACGGAGCTTGTTGTATTCGAGCTGCAGCTGATCAAGCAGCTTCTTCGCGTTGTCGTTGGCGCTCTGCATCGCCATGACACGCGCGGCCTGCTCGGAGGCCTGGTTTTCGGTAAACGTTTCCTGCATCACGGCAAGCACGAAGAGTGGCAATACCGAGGTGAAGATGGCGTTGGCATCGGGCTCGAAAATGTAGGGCCGACACTGCACGGTGATGGAGTTGTCGGTCAGTGTTTCCTGAGCCACGGGGAGCAACTGCTCGGCGCGCAGAATCTGACGACTCACGCTCTTGTAGCTCATGTAGATTATTTCGAGCAGGTCGATATTGCCGTCAAGATACTCCTGCTGCAGGGAGAAGGTGAAGTTGCGTATCTCCTTCCCCGAGCTCTTGGAGTTGACCTCGACAAGCTGTCGAACCTCGATGTGGGCGCCTGACAGGCGGCGGGCGGCCTTGAACATCTTGCCTCCTACGGGATATATCACGAAGTCCACATCCTGACCGTGCTTTTCACGCATGGAGTGCAACTTCTGAAGCAGTCCCTTGAAGACATTCATGTTGTAGGCACCGCAAAGACCGTCGTCGGAACCGAATACGACAATACCGATGCGCTTCACTTCGCGATTCTCGATTAACGGCGACGAGAACTCGGCATCGGCCGAAAGCAGATTGCCGATGATAGTCTGTATCTGTCCGCGGAAGGGCAGAAGACGCTTGAGGGCCTGCTCGGCCTTGTGCATCTTTGCCGATGAAATCATCTTCATGGCTCCGGTGATCTTTTCAGATGACTTCACCGAGCCGATTCTTCCTTTAAGTTCGCGTAATGTTGCCATTTCGGTATTGTTGTTTATTTATAGCGGCTTGCAATCTCCTTGGCGCATTCAGTGAGTTTTTCGACAACATCGTCGGTCAGCTGACCGGCCTTGATGACATCGAGCACTTCCTTCTGATATTTTGCGCGAATCAACTGCAAGAAGAGTTTTTCAAATTCTGAAACCTTCTCAAGCGGTACATTCTCGAGCAATCCCTTTGTTCCGCAGAATATTATAGCCACTTCCTCCTCAACGGCCATAGGGCTGTACTGAGGCTGGATAAGGAGCTGCTCATTCTTGCGGCCTTTGTCGATGACGCGGGCTGTAACGGGGTCGATGTCGCCGCCAAACTTGGTGAACGACTCCAACTCACGGAACTGTGCCTGGTCGATTTTCAGCGTACCGGCTACCTTCTTCATCGATTTGATCTGAGCGTTACCACCCACACGAGAAACCGATATACCCACGTTGATGGCGGGACGGATACCACGGTTGAACAGAGCCGTTTCAAGGAATATCTGTCCGTCGGTGATTGAAATCACGTTGGTGGGGATGTAGGCCGACACGTCGCCTGCCTGAGTTTCGATGATAGGAAGTGCGGTCAGCGAACCACCACCCTTCACCTTGTCCTTCAGTACCTCGGGGAGGTCGTTCATGGCAGCGGCCACTTCCTGATTGTCGATAATCTTGGCGGCGCGCTCAAGAAGACGCGAATGGAGGTAGAAGATATCACCCGGATAGGCTTCACGACCCGAAGGACGCTTAAGAATCAACGAAATCTCGCGGTAGGACACGGCCTGCTTCGAGAGGTCGTCGTAGACGATGAGCGCGTCACGGCCGGTGTCGCGGAAGAACTCACCGATAGCAACACCCGCAAAGGGAGAGTAGTAGCGCATCGCAGCCGAGTCGGACGCATTGGCGGCCACGACTACGGTATAGGGAAGCGCACCGTTGTCGCGGAGAGTCTGCACAAGTGCGGCCACCGACGATGCCTTCTGTCCTATAGCGACATATATACAATAGACGGGCTTTCCGTCCTCGTAGTTCTTGCGCTGATTGATTATAGTGTCGATAGCGATTGCGGTCTTACCTATCTGACGGTCGCCGATAATCAACTCACGCTGTCCGCGGCCTATAGGCACCATCGAGTCTACGGCCTTGATACCGGTCTGCAGCGGCTGCTTTACAGGCTGACGGAATATAACTCCGGGGGCCTTTCGCTCCAAGGGCATGCGGTAGAGGTCGCCCGATATGGGGCCGGCACCGTCAATCGGTTCACCCAACACATTGATTACGCGACCCAAGAGGCCTTCGCCGACGGGGATTGAAGCAATCTCGCCGGTGCGACGGACGGTCATATTTTCAGTCACGCGGTCAATGTTGTTAAGCAAAATCACACCGACATTGCTCTCCTCAAGGTTCATGGCAACACCCTTGACGCCGTTTTCAAACTCTACAAGCTCGTTGGCGCGTACATTCTCAAGTCCATAGACATGGGCGACACCGTCACCTACCTCAAGGACCGTTCCAACTTCCTCGAATGACACCTTGTTGTTGACATTCTCAAGTTGTTGCTTTAATACTTCCGATATTTCGCTTGGGTTAATCATTAGTTTGTGTTAGTTGCTTAATAGTTTAAGACGCAATTGCTTGAGTTCGTTACTGATTGATGCATCGAGGCGCTCGGAGTTGATGTTTATGACAAATCCGCCAATCAGCTCCGGGTCGACAGTGCGCGAGAACTCCATCGAAGCCCCGTTGAGATGACGCTTCACGAGATCGTGCAGCTTGTCAATCTCGGTCTGCGGCAGGTCGTCTGCAGTAATCAGCTTCACGAGGTAGATGTTGTTTTCCTCACGATATATGTCGAGATAAGCGATAGCGATGCCTCTCGAAAAATCGATGCGCTTGTTTTCGACAAGAAGCTTCAGGAAGTCGACATAGCAACTGTCGGTCTTCTCGGCCTTTGCCGCAGTCATCAACAGACGGGTCTTATCGTCGACGGCGATGTAGGGATTGTTCATCACCTCCTGCAGTCGAGGCTGTGCGGCAAAAGCCGCCTCCAGATTTTTCATCAGCACATAGACCCTGTCGGCTTTGCCTTTTTCAACGGCAAACTTGTACAGCGCCTTGGCGTAACGAGATGGAATAAGACCTTGGTTCATTGCGTTTTAGTTTTTATTTTCAATTTCATCCAACAGTGAGTTCACTAATTGGGTCTGGGCCTTCTCATCGGCCATTTGCTTGCGCACCACTTTGGTGGCAATGTCGAGGGCAAATGAGCTGACCTCATCGCGGAAGCGCAGTTCAGCCTCTTTACGCGACTGCTCGATGGAAATCCTTGCGGCATCCATCACCTTTTGAGCTTCCTTTGAAGCAGCGGCGCGTGCTTCCTCAATAATCTGAGTCTTCATGCGGTCGGCTTCGCGTAGCATTTCAGCTTGCTGCTTGCGAGCTTCGTCTATGTATTTGTCGGCCTCTTCACGGGCATGGTCAAGCTGCTCCTTTGCATTTTGAGCGTACTCCACACCCTTGTCGATAAGGTCGGCACGGCCTTCGACACTCTTCATGATAGCCGGCCACCCCCATTTTGCGAGTATAAAGAACAGTACCGCGAAGGCGACAAACATCCAGAATATCAGGCCGAATTCAGGCGTGAAAAGTTCCATGGTTAGAGCTTGATATTAGAGGAAGAACGAGAGCAGGCAGACGATAACCGCAAACAGGGCAACACCTTCGACAAGAGCTGCAATCACAATCATGTTACTGCGGATGTCGCCGGTAGCTTCGGGCTGGCGAGCGATAGCTTCCATGGCTGATGCACCGATTTTACCGATACCAATACCTGCACCGATTGCTGCGATAGCTGCGCCGATACATGCGCCAATTCCCAATGTGCCTTCGATGGCTGCTAAAATCATTGCTAACATAGAGATAAATTTTTTGAAGTTATTAATTATTTGTTTGTTTTTGTTTCAGGGGTTTTATGTTCTTCATGTCCCTTCTCCTGTGCGAGCGCTATAAACAGCGTCGACAGCATCGTGAACACGTAGGCTTGTACGAAGCTCACCAGCACGTCGATGAGCAACATGAATATGGAGAACAGAATCGAAACCACGGTCGTTGCGCCGGTAACCACAGGTCCCATGACGGCAAGGATGAAGATCAACAGGGTGAGCACGATGACGATTATGTGTCCGCCCATCATGTTGGCAAACAGACGCACAGTCAGAGCCGCCGGCTTGGTGAAGATTCCGAAGAGCTCGATTACGGGCATGATGGGAATCGGGAACTTCAGCCACAGCGGAACATCGGGCCAGAATATCTCCTTCCAGTAGTGCTTTGTTCCGAATATGTTTACAATCAGGAATGTTATCACCGACAACACGAGCGTAACGGCAATGTTGCCGGTAAGGTTGGCGCCGCCGGGGAAGATGACGATCAATCCCAGCAGATTCATGACGAGGATGAAGAAGAACACCGTGAGCAGATAGGGCGCGAAACGCGGTGCCTGCTCTCCGAGGGTGGGCTTGATGACACCCTTGTAGATGAACTCTATCATAGCCTCGATTGCGCCGGTGAACTTGCGGGGCGCCTTGTAGCCGGCCGAGCGATACCATGCGGCCACCTTCAGCACCATCCACATTACGATAAATACCGAGATGAAGATTGCGAGCACATTCTTGGTTATGGAGATGTCCCAAGGACGATACTCTTCCATCACCACCTTGCCGTCGGGCTGAGTCACAGGCTTCATCCCCACGAGCTTATTGTGCCACTTGCTGTCCTTACCGCCGAGCCGGAATCCGTCATACTCCTTGCCGTGCTGAATGCGGCTTGAGCTGAAACAGTGCCAATGACCTTCATAGTCGCGCACTATCACAGGCAGGGGTATACGCAGGTCATGGGAGAAAGGGACTTCCCACCCATAACCGTCACCGAGGTGCTCGAAGATAATCTCCTTGGGGTTGATTTTCTTCTCGACTTTCTCCTCGGCGTTATCTTCGGCCGACATGCACAACGGCGATGCAATCACCAGGCATATAAGCGACAGTAAGAAAACAATACGCTTCATATCAATAAATGCACACTGACACTACATTGTTATCGACATCGACGATTCCGCCGTTGACCTGCACCTCGCCGCTTCGTCCGTCGTGATGATAGGTGACGGTGCCGGGTTCGAGCGTGGAGATCAGTGACGCATGATTGCGCAATACGGTGAACTCTCCTTCGGTTCCGGGAAGCGTCACGCTGTCAACCTCACCCTGAAAGAGAATGTCTTGTGCCGATATAACCTTGAGTATCATAGTCGTTAATATCTTTTACTTATTTCACCTCGGCAAGCATCTTCTTACCCTTTTCGATGGCCTCGTCGATTGTGCCAACGTTAAGGAATGCCTGTTCGGGGTATTCGTCCATCTCACCGCTCAGAATCATCTTGAATCCGCGGATTGTTTCGCTAAGCGGCACCATCACGCCGGGAAGGCCGGTAAACTGCTCGGCCACGAAGAAGGGCTGAGAGAGGAATCGCTGTGCGCGGCGAGCGCGTGCAACAACAAGCTTGTCCTCATCCGAAAGTTCGTCGACACCGAGGATGGCGATGATGTCCTGAAGCTCGTTGTACTTCTGGAGCAGCTGCTTTACAGCCTGTGCAGTCTGGTAGTGGTCCTCGCCGATGATGTGGGGGTCGAGGATACGCGAAGTCGACTCCAGCGGGTCAACAGCGGGATATATACCAAGCTCGGCAATCTTACGGCTGAGCACCGTGGTGGCATCAAGGAAGCTGAATGTGGTGGCGGGCGCTGGGTCGGTCAAGTCGTCGGCAGGCACGTAGATGGCCTGAACCGAAGTGATTGAGCCCTGCTTGGTCGAGGTGATGCGCTCCTGAAGGGCACCCATCTCCGATGCAAGCGTAGGCTGATAACCCACAGCCGAAGGCATACGGCCAAGAAGAGCCGAAACCTCGGAACCTGCCTGGGTAAAACGGAATATGTTGTCGATGAACAGCAGAATCTCCTTACCGCCTCCGTCCTGGTCGCGGAACTGCTCAGCAACCGTAAGACCTGAAAGGGCAACACGAAGACGCGCACCCGGTGGCTCGTTCATCTGACCGAACACGAGCGTAGCCTGAGAATTTGCCACATCGTCCATGTTGACATCAGCAAGATTCCACTCGCCTTTCTCCATTCCTTCGCGGAACTTTTCGCCATACTTCATAACGCCGCTCTCGATCATCTCACGCAGGAGGTCGTTACCCTCACGAGTACGCTCTCCCACTCCGGTGAATACCGAGAATCCGTTGTGACCCTTGGCGATGTTGTTGATAAGCTCCATGATGAGCACTGTCTTGCCCACACCGGCGCCACCGAACAGACCGATTTTACCACCTTTGCTATAGGGCTCAAGAAGGTCAATCACCTTTATACCGGTATAGAGTATCTCGGTGCCTATAGTGAGGTCGTCAAACGGAGGAGCCGGCTGGTGAATCGGACGCAGATTGTCGCGCTTCAAAGGCGCAAGGTGGTCGATGGCTTCACCGATAACGTTAAGGAGTCGTCCCTTAACCTGATCGCCGGTGGGCACCGCAATCGGACGGCCGAGGTTGTCAACACGTACACCTCGCTGCAATCCGTCGGTACTTTCCATTGCCACACAACGCACAGTGTCCTCTCCGATGTGCTGCTCCACTTCAAGAATAAGAGTGGAACCGTCGGGGCGGTCAACCTTGAGCGCGGTATAAATGGGAGGAATCACATTGTCCTTTCCCTCGAAGGTAACATCGACCACGGGGCCGATAACCTGAGTCACTGTTCCGAATTTATCGCTCATCTTTACGAAAATCAGGGTTTATATAGATTTATATTTTTATCAAACAGACTTATCAGAAGTGCAATCCATAGCAGATTACCACTACCATAAGTACGAGGTTAGCCAAATTGATGGGAAGCAAATATTTCCACTCCAATGACAAGAGCTGGTCGATGCGAAGGCGCGGGAATGTCCACTTGAACCATATTATCACAAATGAAAGAGCTATTGCCTTAATGAGGAACCACACTATGGACGGAATGAAGTCCATAACATGGTTGAATGCGTCCCATCCGGGGATGTGGAGGGGCATCCAGCCTCCAAAGAACAACAATGAAGCAACACCTGCGACGATGAAAAGGTTCAAGTACTCGGCCAAATAAAAGAATCCGAAATGGATACCTGAATATTCGGTGTGGTAACCTGCAGTCAACTCACTCTCGGCCTCGGGAAGGTCAAACGGGCCACGGTTGGTTTCGGCCGTTCCTGCTATGAGGTAGATGATAAATGCGATGATTGCGGGTATGTGTCCCGAGAAGATGAACCAGAGATCCTGCTGCTGATTCACGATATCGGAGATTGACATCGAGCCGGCAAAAGCCACCATCGTGATTACCGACAAGCCGATTGAGAGCTCGTAGCTTATCATCTGGGCTCCTGAACGGAGGGCGCCGATGAGTGTGAACTTATTGTTACTCGACCATCCGGCAAGAAGTATACCGAGCACGCCTATCGACGACACGGCAACCAGGAAGAATATACCGATGTTGAAGTCAATGACCTGAATGCCTTTGCCCCACGGAAGCACTGCGAAGCAGAGCATCGAAGCAATGATTACAAGGTAGGGCGCGAGCGCGAAGAGGAACTTGTCGATGTGGTTGAGCGATATGAGCTCCTTGATGAGAATCTTGAACATATCGGCAACACTCTGGAATATTCCGAAGGGACCTACGCGGTTCGGGCCAAGACGGCACTGGAAAGCGGCACACACCTTACGCTCGAAGTAGATGTAGAAAAGAGCGAGCAGGGCGTAAGCCAAGAGTAAAACCACTCCTATGATGACACATTCCACTACGACCGCAAGCCATGGCGACATATAGGTCGTGAGAAACTGGTTGAGCCAGTCGGCTCCTTTTGATAAATCGTACATATCGGTTTTTGTCTTTACTTTTTCTTAATCTTACTATCGGTCTATATCGGGTACTACGTAGTCGAGCGTACCGCCAATGGTGATAAGGTCGGCAATCTTTCCGCCACGGGTTATGTGGTCAACGACACCTGCAAGGTTGAAGCAGGGCGAATTGAACTTCAGGCGCATGGGGCTGGTGCCGCCGGTGCTCTCGATGTAGACCCCGAATGCGCCACGACTTGCCTCCACCTGCTGGAACCAGTGTCCGGCAGGCAACTTGACAATCTTGGGAACCTTTGCACATATTTCGCCTTCGGGGATTTTGTCAACAAGCTGCTCAAGGATGCGAATCGACTGACGGATCTCCTCAATACGAGCCTTGAAGCGAGCCATCGAGTCACCCTCGTGGAGCACAACCTCCTCGAAGTCAAGTTCGGAATATATGCCGTAGGGAGTGGTCTTGCGCACATCGCAGGCCCAACCCGAAGCACGGCCGGCAGGACCGGTAACCGAATAGGATATGGCATCCTCGCGCGACAGCACGCCTACCCCGTCCATACGGTTGTGTGCGATTACATTGCCGGTGAATATGGTGTCATACTCCTTGAGGCACTTGGGCATTATTTCGATAAGAGCCTTGACATCGTCAACAAATCCGGCATCGAGGTCGTCCATTATACCGCCGATACAGTTGTAGTTGAATGTCATGCGGGCTCCGCAAGTACGTTCAAATATGTCGAGCACGCGTTCACGCTCACGCATTGCATAGAAGAGCATTGTAGTGGCTCCGAGGTCCATACAGAATGTGCCGATGAACAGCAGGTGCGATGATATACGCATAAGCTCGTCCATCATGACGCGTATCACCTGAGCGCGACGGGGCACCTCAATTCCGAGAGCCTTCTCTATACACAGGCACAGGCAATGACGGTTCTGCTGAGCCGAGAGGTAGTCAAGACGGTCGGTGAAATGCAAGGTCTGGGGATAGCCGAGTCCCTCACAAAGTTTCTCGATACCGCGGTGGATATAACCGAGGTAAAGGTCGATTTTCTTGATGGTTTCACCGTCGACGGCTGTGCGGAATCGCAATACGCCGTGGGTTGCGGGGTGCTGCGGACCGATGTTGACAACGAAGTCCTCGGGTGCGAAGATGGTTACATCCTTCTTCACGATAGTTCCGTCGGCTTCCTCAACGTAGGTAACCGAAGTATCCTCGACCTCTTCATGGTCAAGACGCACGGGATTCACCTCGGGACTCGCATCGTAGTCCTTGCGCAAGGGGTAACCTACCCAGTCATTGCGCAGGAACAGTCGGCGCATATCGGGGTGATTGATGAAGATTATGCCGAAGTAATCATAAACTTCACGCTCATAGAGATTGGCCACGGCCCAAAGGTCGGTTATGCTGTGAAGCATGGGCTTCTCACGGTCGGCAGTTGACACGCGCACCGATATGTGGGTGTTGTATTTGGTTGAAGTGAGGTAGTACATGCAACCGAGTGTTTCGGTCCAGTCGACACCTACTATAGCCACAAGATAGTCGTAGCTAAGCTCGGAATCCTCCTTCAAAGTCTTAGCAAGAGCATGCCATTTGGCATCGGGAATATTCACCAACAGACATTCGCCCTCCTCAAATGTTGCTTCGGGGAACAGTTTGGCTATTTTTTCCTGAATGTTTGCCATAATTGTGATAATATTGGGTATTATTCTTAAAATTCGTTTATAGTCACTCTGTTACTGCGCATCGTCGATGGGATGGCTTTCAAGGAAATCGCGTTGCTTTTCCTGACGGTTCACTCCACCGAAGAACTTCTCTACCTTAATTTTGCGTGAGAGCTGCATTATACCGTAAATCATTGCTTCGGGACGAGGCGGACATCCGGGCACGTAGACATCGACGGGGATTATCTCCTCGACACCCTTCACTACGTGATAGGAGTTCTTGAACGGACCGCCCGATATTGCGCATCCACCGCAGGCAATCACATACTTGGGCTCGGCGAGCTGATCGTAAAGACGACGCACCACCGGAGCCATGCGGTGAACGATCGTTCCGGCTACCATCATGAAGTCGGCCTGACGTGGTGAGGCACGTGCCACTTCCCAGCCAAAGCGCGCCATGTCATAACGCGCCGCTCCAAGTGCGATAAACTCGATACCGCAACAACTGGTGGCGAAAGTGAGCGGCCAGATAGAATTGGAACGCCCCCAGTTGATTATGTTGTCAAGCGTGCCTACAACAACGTTGGTACCGTTGTCCTTGAGCTCCTTGACGAGTTTTTCGATATATTCATTGTCCTTCCATTCGGAATAGGGCATGCCTTTTGTAGTTACTTCCATTCCAATGCTCCTTTCCGCCAGGCATAAACGAGGCCCAGCACTAAAATTCCAAAAAACAAGGCGATACAAAGCAATCCTTCAACACCGAGCTCGCGCATACGCACTGCCCAGAGATACAGAAACACCGTTTCCACATCAAACATAAGAAACAGGATTGCATAGAGATAGTAGCCGACCTTGAACTGGGCCATGCTCACACCTCGTGTGGGGATACCGCACTCATACGCTTCACCTTTCTGTGCATTGTAGGACTTCGGCGATATTAATCCGGCAGTCACCAATGCCAATGCCACAAGTGCCACACCGGTGAGGGCGGCAACTACGGCAAGAGTCGAATTCTGAATACCAAAAATTACTGATACCATATTGTTAATCTAATTTCCTCAAACAAAAAAGGCCACTTCGGAACAGTTTCCGACAGCGACCCGGACATATATTTCTTCCCCGACGCATGCACGGTTCACCTGTTTCCCGCCAATGCGAGAAGCCGGAGCCAAAATAATATTTGAAATAGAGCACTGCATCAATGGTAGCTTAACTGCATTAAACAAATTGATTCTCAGCAAAATAAATATTCAAGGTTAACATTTTATTAAATTCTGCCAAAAATCTCATGCAAATATAATAAAACTTTTTTGAATAGCACGCCTCAGCGATTGTCTTTATTTTCACCAAAAAGCCTCAATTATCTCCCTATATGACACAATAAAAGAAGTCCGACGGCAACCTTTGACGGAAGCCGACGGACTTTCTTTAGGGATGGTAACTCTATTTTATCAGTTACTTTTTCTTAGCGATTACTGCTGATTGTTGGTGTACACATCAACGAGGGCAGCCGTTACATGGAATGTTCCTGCGCACTCAAAGGTGAGCGACATGCCATGCTCGGGTGTGCCGTGAGCTTTAAGATTGGTAATCTTGTACTTGGGCTGGGGATCCTCAAGATTGCTTGAATTGTAGGTTACGGGGATGAGTTCGTCGGCTTCAAGAGTCACCGAGTTCTTGTTCATAAACACCTTTACATCCTTGAATCGCAAGCTCATCGAGGGCATCTTTTCAGCAAAACTTGCAGCGAGGATGTCGATGTTGGCAGTCTTCTTCTCGGCATTGATTATAACCGAATAGCGGTTCTTGTCGGCAGTATTTGTAGTATAAGGATTTTGATCAGCCGAAGTAACGGTGGTTGTACTGAAGTAATTCAAGGGGATAGAGAAGCTGGTCACCGAAGTTCCGTCGGCAAAGTCAATCATATAATATCCGTTATAACCCTTGAAGTAAGCGGTTACGTTGGCCGAGCCGAGTGAAGTAGCTCCGTTTACTACAGGAGTCACGCCGGTGCCCGAAAGCTGAAGGCCCTCGCCCTTGGGGAGTGACGAAAGCTTAAGGCCGCTTATCTTCATGCTGCCCGACGACATGTTGGGAAGGCTTATTGTAGGATAATTGATTTCTCCAAGGCTGTTCTCATAGTCAATGCGGGTAGTTGTAGCGCTGTTTGAGAAAGCTGCTTCACCTCCTGCTTGAGCGGCATAGTTAGCCATCGGGAATGAGAATGTTCTTTCGTTTTTGCTGTCTGTGTCACAGGCTGTCATTGCAACGGCTACGAGAGCCGACATTAAAATCGTTTTTGTTTTGTTCATTGTTGTCGTTAATATTAGGTTTAATTTATTTTAGAATTGTAATCGGAGGGTGGCTCCTATATGTCGCGGTTTACCCCTCTGCAGGAATGTGTTCCCTATAGAAACGAAATAAAACGTGTCATATTGTGTACCGGTGATGTTTTCACCCCAAAAAGTAAGTGAAAAATCATTTTTTTCAAATCGCACCGATGCTCCGAGCAGCGCGTAGAAGGGCTGGCGCACTTTGTTGGCTTCGTCCCACACGATTTCACCCACGCCTCGCGCGTTGACATTCAGCGCAATAGCATCGAGCAGCTTCGACTTAACCGGCTGTGTGTAGTTGACTCCGGCAAACACGGTGTTGTGCGGAGCGTAGGGTATATAGTTGCCCGAGTAATCGGCTATGCCATTGTTAAATTTACTGAATTTGGCATTTGTGTATCCGTAACTTGCATTTAGCAACCATCGGTCGGCCGGACGGAAGCTCATCGACAGCTCGGCTCCGAAGCTACGGGTGCGGCCAGCATTGGTCATGATTCGGCCCGTAGTCACTCCGTCGGGAAACACCGTGAGCTGCTGGTCGCGACAGTCGATGTAGAAGAGCGCCATGTCGGCCGTAAACCGTCGGTCGGTCGACGAGAAGTGAGCGCCTATCTCGTAGTTCCAGCTCGTTTCGGGCTTGTAGGATATAATCTCGTTCACATCATATTTCTCGCTCAGTCCCATCAGCCCCATTATGCGCTGCTGAAGCACATCGCTGAACATCTGGGTGTTGAATCCTCCGGCCTTGTATCCCCGAGCCACCGAGCCATATATGTTTCCGGCATCAAAATTATAGGTTAGCGTCAGCTTAGGCAGAAATTGGAGGAAAGTCTTGGAAAGCCTACCGCCGTCATCGATGTTTACGGGATCGACGCGATACACCTCGGGTTCATCCTTGGTTATGTCATATATTGTGTAGCTCGTATTGCATCGACTGTTGTAACGCAACCGGTTGTGTTCAAGGTCGAGGCGCATTCCCAATGCTACATTCCACGCCCCGAGGACATAGGCGCTCTGATGGTACAATGCCACTCCGTAGACACTGTTCAGGAAGTCGCTGCCGAGAACAAACGAGTCTTCATTCCACTGAATCGGATAGTAAGGATTGGCATCGTTACGATGGTCCACGATAAGCTCCTTTATACCTGTTTCACGGAATGTAACGGGAGCATTCATGTCGGTGTGCTTGTAAAAGGCAAACAAGCCTCCGAGCCAACTGTAGTCGCCTATTGCACCACGGCCTATGAAGTCCTGCGTCAACGCCCACTCCTTGCGCTTCTGAGTCAACGTGAAGTAGGAGTCGGGAAGGAAATCCTGGTCAAGGGTCATGTTGTCGTCGATATACTGGAAACTGGTGATGCTCGACAGCACCACGTTGTCAAGCGTCCAACGCGCAGTGAGTCCGTCGGTTATTCCCGTGCGCTTGTAGAAGCAGGTGTCGTTATAGTTTATCTCGCCGGTTTCGACAAACTCGTAGGGGTATCCTCCCTGTCGCGAAATCTGTACTCCGAGAGTGTTCTCCACGCTCAGGTTGGCCATCGGGTTCCACACTGTTTTCCATCGCAGACTGCCCTGATTTTCGTGGTCACACTTTTTGCCATTGTTCATGTTGGTGAAATGCCCGTCGGTGTGGGTGAAGTATCCGGCCCATGACATTCCGAGGCGGGAGTTTAACTTTGTATAATATGACACCGCAGCCTTCACGCTGTTGTAGGATCCGTATTCACCCATCACACGCAATCCCTGATATCGCATCGGCGACAATGTATATATATTAATGAGTCCGCCCATGGTATTTCGTCCGTAAAGCGTACTCTGTGGTCCTCTCAGAATTTCGATGCGCTCTATATCGACAAGGTCGAAGTCATAGTTGTCCTTGTTCATGAACGGCACATTATCGACATTCAATCCCACCACGGGCTGATCGATGCGCGCACCTATGCCACGCACATATATCGACGATGTCATGCGCGAGCCGTAGTCGGGAATATAGAAATTCGGCGCTACCTCGCTCACATCCTTCATCGTCACAATATTTAGCCGCTCGACCTCTGAGGCGCCCACGACAGTCGAGGCCACGGGCAGACGACGCATATCGGCCGACTGCTTTATGGCCGTAACCGATACCTCGTCAAGCGACAATATGGTGTCGGGCTCCTCAACCGCAACGTTATGCGCCGAAGCCGACAATGCGCTCACGCCGGCAAGCAGCGTGACAAAGAAAAACATTGATGATGTACAACCCTTTATTCTCACGGTGCAAAATTAGTTCATATTTTCGTCATCTGCAATCACTATTTATAGTGAGTTGCAGCGCAGGCATAATTCCGGACATAGAACAATTTCCACTTGTCGATTGTCTATTAGATAAACAATATCAACACATTTTAACCCAAAAATTACATAATGTCGTATCTTTTAGCCAACACCGAGCCATCGACCACGCAAAGCATATCGGAGAGCACTCTCAATGCACTGAACATCGACACCAATGGAAGCCACTTCATTGCATCACTGGCAATGAAAATATCCGACTGGATTCTCAGCCCCCTGGGACTTCAACACAGCACTTCAGCCGTAACATGGGCCTATGCCATTGTCGTGTTTGCAATCGCCTTTATCGTAGGCTACATCGCAAAATGGATAATAATAGGAGCAGTAAGGCATTTCGGGAACCACACTCAAAGCGATCTCTATAAATATCTGCGACAGGAGAACTTCTTCCTGAAGCTTTGTCGCATGATTCCGGCGATAGTATTTTTGATTCTGATTCAGTTCACTCTTGTATACACACGCTCCACACTCGCCAACTTACTCACAAAACTTACATTATTATATGTAATATACGTAACGGCGATAGCCTTGTCGGCACTTGTGGGTGCGATATGGGCACACTTCAATGCGAGTCGCAACAAAAGGCATCTGCCATTGCGAGGTCTCGTACAGCTCGTGCGCGGAATCATCTGCATAGTGGCTGTAATTATAGCGGTGGCCGTGCTCGTCGACAAGTCGCCCGCCTCACTGCTTGCCGGCCTCGGCGCATTTGCAGCCGTGCTGATGTTGATTTTCAAGGACAGCATACTCGGTCTTGTGGCCGGCGTGCAGCTTTCGGAAAACGACAGCCTTCATGTGGGCGACTGGATAAAAGTAAACGGCACCGACGCCAACGGAACCGTGACCGAAGTGACGCTGACCTCGGTAAAGGTGGAAAACTGGGACAAGACCACGACCATGCTGCCGCCCTACAGCCTCATCAGCGGAAGCTTCACCAACTACCGCAGCATGCAGGTGAGCAACACACGACGCATACAGCGGTCCTACATGATCGACGCCGACAGCGTGCTGCCGCTGACTCCCGAAATGCTCGACGAATTCCGCAAGATACCCTTCATGGACGACTTCATAACGCGCAAACTCGCCCAGAAGGCTGCCGGAAAGGTGGAGGATGTGAACAACTCCGAGGGACTTCCCGACGGAACAATCGACACCAACCTCGGCTTGTTCCGCGCCTACATGAAAATGTGGCTCGACAACAACAAGTTTGTCGATAGCAACAGCACCTGCTTCGTGTCGACACTTCAGCAGACAGGAGGCGGCATCCCGTTCCAGATCTACTGTTTCACAAGCACTTCGGCATGGTTGCCCTACGAAGCCATGCAGGACACCATATTCGAGCACCTCGCAGCCATGCTGTCACGATTCAGACTCTACTGCTTCGAGCAGCCTTCGGGCCGCGACACCGTCATCGACGGCTTCCTCAGCCCCGGCGGAAAAGTCGAGAGAGTGTTCGGAATGCCCTACCCCTTCTTCAACAGGGACGCATCATCGCCCGTCGGCCCCGAGAATTGGCCGGTGGAACCGAAACTGCAGTCACAGCCGTCGGCTCCGTCACAACCCGCCTCAGGCTCGGGTTCAAAACAGCAATAGTCCGAACCCCATTACGAGCATGCCCAGTATCACACCCGATATGGCATAATGATGGTGTCCATACTCCTCGGCACTGGGCAGCAGCTCGTCAAAGGCGATAAACACCATGATGCCCGACACGGCGGCAAGGCACACCGAGTTGACAAGCGGAGTCCATATAGGCATCAGGAATATCAACGCGAAAACAGCACCTACAGGCTCGGCAAGTCCCGAGAGAAACGAGTAGAGCAAAGCCTTGCGACGGCTCCCCGTAGCGTGATATATAGGCACCGACACGGCAATTCCCTCGGGGATATTATGGATGGCTATAGCTATGACGATGGGCAGCGCGATGTCGAGCCCCTCAAGTCCCGACACGAATGTGGCGATTCCTTCGGGGAAATTGTGCACTCCTATCGCGAGCGCAAGCATTATACCAGTGCGTTTCAACCGGTTGCCGCCGGTGTTTACATTATGAAGCTCGTGAGGGTTCTCATCCTCGGGAATCAGGAAGTCAATCAACGCTATAAGTCCCATGCCCCCGAAAAACGACAGCAGCATGTAGATTGTGCCGGGCTTGTCGCCGTAGACATCGGTCATGGCCTCAAGCGACTCGGGCATCAGCTCCATGAATGAAACATAGACCATCACACCCGCCGAAAGGCCCAATGCGCCCGACAGGAATTTGGTGTTGGAGGTCTTTGTGAAAAATGCCATGAGGCTGCCTATACCGGTCGAAAGTCCGGCCACGAGAGTGAGCAGCAAGGCCGTCAAAATATTTTGCGTGGTCAATACCGTATCCATAAAATTTTTCTTTTTATAACAATTTAAGCTTATCGGGGGTTGAAGTTATAAAAAGTTTATGTACTTTTGACACTCAATAAGCAATTACTCTTCCCCGAATGAGCAAAGATACACCAATCGATGATCCTGAACTCGTGAAGCGTCTTCGCGACAGCTCTACTTGCCGAACCGCTTTCGGCAAGGTGATTGCCCGGTACAGTGAACCGCTGTATTGGCAGATTCGACGCATGGTCGAGGACCATGACGATGCCAATGATTTGCTGCAGAACACATTCATGAAAGCATGGAGTTCAATCGAAAACTTCAGGGGCGAAGCCAAGTTGTCGACATGGCTCTACAAGATTGCAATCAACGAGAGCATAACATTCCTTGCCAAGGAGCGTAAACGGATGAACATTTCAATCGACGACGAGGAGTCGCACCTTGTCAACCTCATAGAAGCCGACACCTACATCGACGGCGACCAGCTCGCGCTGAAACTGCGCAAGGCAATCGCCTCACTGCCCGAAAAGCAAAGGCTGGTGTTCAATATGCGCTACTACGATGAAATGAAATATGAGCAGATGTCGGAGATTTTAGGTACCTCGGTAGGTGCCCTGAAAGCATCCTATCATCTCGCTGCAAAAAAAATTGAGCAATATTTTGCCGATAATGATTAAACCTATTGACACAGCCTAAGTCTAACCATTAAAATAACTTAAAAGAACTCAGGTATGAAACCGGACAATGACATACTCAAGCAAGTCGACAGGCGGTCGGGAATGACCGTCCCTGATGACTATTTTGCCAACTTTGCTCGGCAAATGATGCAGCAGCTGCCTGAAAAAGAGTTTGAATCAACCGACAAGAAGATTCTGCCACGCACTTGGTGGCAGCGTTGCCGTCCCTATGTATATCTTGCAGCCATGTTTGCCGGAATATGGTGCATGATGAAGGTGTTTAACGACATAGGCAGCCGCACCGCAGATATGTCGATTGAAAACAATCCTGTAATGGCAAGCGTTCTAAGCAGTGATCACTTCTACGACTACTACAGCATCGATAATGTCGACGAGTATGACCTCATGGAAGAGATGTACAACGAAGGTGTAACCCTCGAGAACTTAAAATAAAACCAATAATCGAGTTATATGAAACGTCTAACGCTGATCTCATTAATATTAGCGCTTTTTGTATCGTTTTCAAGCTACGCCCAGCAGCCCGGCGAAAGACGCCAGCGTCCTGTCGAGCGTAAGGAGTGGTTCAAGGAACTGCGTCAATACAAGCACGACTTCCTAACAAAGGAGCTGAAGCTCACCAAGGAGCAACAGGAGAGTTTCTTCCCCCTCTACGATGAGATGGAAAGCAGTGTATATCAACTGCAAAAGCAGACACGCGACATTGAACACCGGGTAAGAAACACAAAAGGCGAAATATCGGACCTTGAATACGAAAAAGCATCCGAAGCAATGTTTGAAATCAAGGGGAAGGAAGCCGATATAGAAATGAAGTATTATCCGAAATTCAAGAAAGCGCTGACTCCCAAGCAGATGTTCATGCTCAAGATAGCCGAACGGAAATTCACCAACGAGCTCATGATGCAACATTCGCGCATGAGAGCGGGCAAACATAAGTAAACTGTAAAGTTATTATTTTTCTCCCTGATACTGTGACAGATACTTTCCTCTCGGGGAGAGTATCTGTCACATTTTATTAACTTATAAAATTTCAAGTGCTATGAAACAACAGTTTCTATACATCCTAATAGCTCTATTCTCAATGTCAATCAACGCTTCCCAGAAACAATATTCCGAACCTGACTTCGCATTCCCCAAACAGGTATCGTCACAAGCTTCGGAAATGCTCGAAAAGGCTGTAGCCGACGGCGACGGCAAACTTGCCGTGAGAGCATTGGTCAACTACGGACTTGCACAATGCGCCGTCGACAACGACAGCCTGCCTGAAGTCCTGCAACGCATATCCACCGTGGAGTCAAAGGAAACCGACCCGTGCATCAAGGCAATGCTTACGCTGCTTAAGGCAAGGATTTACAACGACATTTATCAATATGACCGATGGAAATATGACCGTCGCGAAATCCCCGACACTCCCCTGCCCGATGACTACCTGCTGTGGAGCGGCCGACAGTTCAGAGCCCGCATAATGTCGCTGCTCGACTCGGCGCTTGCCAATCCAAAACCACTCCATGAAGCAAGACTCATCGACTTCAAGGAACTGCTTAAGGCCGGAAACAACGATTATACTTTCTACCCCACACTATTTGACTTCATAGCAGGAAAAGCCATAGCGATACTGTCGAACATGGGCGAACAGCAACCGATATTCGCCATCGACATGTTGTCGCCGTTCACAGTCTACTCAAAGATGAATTTCAACTATCAGTCGCCTGCAGCACAACGCATCCTCAAGCTGTACCGACAACTGTTGGATGCTCATGCCGGCAATGCTGCACCATTCATAATGTGGGACATCGAGCGCATCAAATTCATCTCACAGCATGTCTATCGCGACATGTCGAGCTACAATGCCGTCCGCGACAACGAAGCCAAGCTTATGCTCGACCTCTACAACCGATTCAGCCAAAGCGAATATGCTGCAGAGCCTCTCATATCGCTCTTCTACCTTATTGATTTGGACAACTACAATAAGGAGGAGATGCCCGTGAGCATTGCCGAATACTATTCATTAGTCAACAATCAGCTAAAACGCTATCCCGAATATTTCCGCAACAATGCGTTGCACAACATCGTCAAGTCGCTAAGTCAACCGCGCATAAATGCACGTTACAGCCAGATTCTGTCACCTGGCGACACTCTTACCATTGACATAAAGAACAACAATACTGTCGACTACACGATAAACGTGTATAGAATACCGTACAACAGAAACAACGGTGAGTCGTTCAAAATAACACCGTCTACCAACCTTCCGGCCCCGCTCTACACCATATCACGCAAGGTGACCGACAAGCAGGTGCCTTTTTCATCAAGTTCGACTGAGAAAGTTGTGCTCACCCAACCCGGATGTTACATCGTTGTGCCCTCCATTACCGGACAAAAACGCGATGCCGATCTTGGTTACTACAGCATAATACACTGCACCGGCCTATTGGTCGAGAGCGCCAATTACGGCTCTTCGCGATGGGGAATCGTAATCAATCCTAAGACAGGCCGTCCGGTCGACAATGCCACTCTCACCGTAACCCTTAACCGCAACGGCAACACAGTGCGCAACTACGAGACCGACAAGGACGGAACTGCATTGATAAAGGAATCCAAGGCTTTCAACGCATCAGCATCGAAAGGCACCGACCGCTATTCTATGAGCAAATACCTCGGCTACATTCCGTCGGGCAACGAAAATAAGCAATTTGCCATGCATGGATTGACCGACCTTGCCATCTATCATCCCGGTGACACAGTGCAGTGGGTCGGCATCCTGCAAAGCTATCTCGGAGCTGAAGCACGGGTTGTGCCCGGCAACAAAATCTCGGTAGTGTTGCGTGACGCCAACTATGAACCGTGTGACACTGACGTCGCCACGACCGATGAATACGGCCGCATTGCGGGTTCGTTCAAGCTCCCCTCCGACGGACTTACCGGAAACTTCTCGATTGAGTTCCGCAAAAAGGATCCACTGAAGCCTGACCGCTGGAACAGCTACGGCACTACATCATTCACCGTGTCGGACTACAAGCTCCCCACCTATGAAATAGAATTTACCGAACTGCTCACTGACAAGCCCGCCAAAGGTGCCGTGACGCTGAAAGGCAAAACCGTGACCTACTCCGGATTCCCTCTTGCCGACTGCCGCATAGCAGTTGATCTAAGCGCAAATCCGCGTATATGGTGGTGGAGAAGCGCAGGCAACGGTGTTTCGTTCTACTCCACCGAGGTGACAACCGATTCCGAAGGTTGCTTCAGCATCGAATTCCCGGCCGAGCTACTTAAACAGTCACCGATACCCGGCGGCATATTCTCTGCATCGCTAACAGCGACATCGCCCACAGGCGAGAATCAGCAGGCATCACGCTCATTCTCGCAAGGAGCGTCGTGTGTGATAAATGCGTCACTTCCCGCCGACATCGACGCGTCAAAGCCTTATCGCATGAACGTTTCGCTCACCAATCTGCTCGGTGAAGCGGTTGACTCCACCATAACCTATCAACTCATTGACAAGAGCGACCGTCACGTAGTCAAGGAAGGCACCATGACACCTCCTGTGGCCACAGTCGATTTCAACGATGTGGCAAGCGGCAGCTACTCCATGGTGTTTGCCACCGCCGACAAGTCACTCGCCGACACTTTCACTGTCGACAACGTGAATCTCTACCGCGTCACCGATGCCAAGCCACCCGTGACCGACATGCCTATATGGCTGCCTGTGACCACTTACACCGCCGACCGTCGACATGCCTCGATACTCTACGGCACATCGGCCGACTCTACATGGATACATTATGCAGTCTACACCGACAAAGCCCTGCTGAAGCAAGGTTGGATAGAAGCTGCGGCAGGAATGCACCACTTCGACTACGACATACCGGCCGACGCCGACCGCATAAAAGTGAAATTCACCGGAGTAAACGATTATAAAGTCAGCGACTTCGAGGTTACAGCAACAGCAAGCGGCACAGTCGACCGAATCAATATAGCCATCGAAAGCTTCCGTGACAAAATCGCGCCGGGCGACAACGAAAAATGGACATTCTACGTGACCGATAACAACGGCAAGGGCACCAAGAGCGCTATCCTGCTCGATATGTATGCCAAGGCCCTCGACCGGCTGTCGATGCACAATTTCAGAATATATCCGAGATTCGGCCATGTCAACAGCTACAATATATCGGTATACTCGCCTCTCGGCAAGTTCATGTCCGGTGTGGAGATACCATTCGAGTGGTTGAAATATGAACCGATATCTCTGCCTGACCTGCAAACATGGGGTCGGTCGTTCCTACACCCTAATTACGCGTTCACTCGCAGCAACGTGTATTTCAGTCTAAACACCGAGGAAGAGATGGGTGAGGAAAAATCAGCAGCCCCGAGAATGATACGAGGAACAAGTAAAATGGCCGCGACCGCCGACACGGGAGCAGGAGCCGCCGACTTGGCCATCGTTGAGGACGAAGCGGTTGAGGAAGCCGCCGATGCCGAGAGCGAAGCCCCTGACAATGACGCGTCACGTGACAATAATGAATACCGTGATGCCGAAATGCCGCTTGCATTCTTCCGCCCCATGCTGACAACCGACGACAAGGGCAATATGACATTCTCATTCACCGCCCCCAACGCCAACACCACATGGAAACTTTGCGCACTCGCTTTCACCGACGACATGCTCACCTCAACCATGTCACGCGAAATCATATCCAACAAGCCCGTTATGGTGCAGCCCAACCTGCCGCGCTTCCTGCGCACAGGCGACAAGGCTTTGATCAGCGCATCGGTGATGAATAACTCCGACGACTCGACTGCGATAACCACCGTAGTGGAGATATTCGACCCAGCTACAGGTGCCGTAATATCACGTAACGACTTCTCCGACGACATGGCTCCAGGCGAAGCGAAAGTGGTCAACGTGACGGTCGATGCAGGATGGGACTCCAACATGATTGGATATCGCATAAAGGCAGGTAACGGCCGATTCACCGATGGAGAGCAGTCGGTTATTCCCGTGCTTTCCTCCGTCACACCCGTCATCGAAACCAAGCCGTTCTACATTTCGCCCGATTCGACGACATTTACCATGCAGCTTCCCGAAATGCCCTCCGATGCCCGCGTCACGCTGCAATTCTGCGAAAACCCCGTGTGGTATGTAGCAACAGCGCTTCCCGGATTGCGTAACGATGACTCTGAGAGTGCATTGGCCGCCTCGGCAGCTATATTCTCGGCCGCCGTAGCCGACGGAATCCTGCGCACATGCCCCGAGATTGCCGAAGCATTGAAAGAGTGGAATTCAAGCGACCGCAGCGACTCAACGCTCGTGTCGATGCTTGAACGTAACGCCGACCTGAAGACGGTGCTGCTCAACTCCACCCCCTGGGTTATGGATGCCAAGAGCGACACCGAGCGCATGACTCGCCTTTCGCTCCTCTTTGACCGAAAAGTAATCAACGACACCTACTCGCGCAACATCGACCGACTGTCTAAGCTCGTGCGTAACGGCGGTTGGACATGGATTGACAACATCGACGAGCCTTCACAGTGGATAACCGAGAACGTGCTGCTCACCATGGGACACCTCAAGCAGCTCGGATTCCTGCCCGACAATAATCGCCTGCGTTCAATGCTCGACAATGCAGTTAAATACATCGACCGTGTCACCCAGGAGGAATACGCCAAGTACCCCGACGGCGACTACTATTACTACGTGTACCTGCGTGACTTCTATCCCGATATAAAGAAATCGACAACACTCTCTTCGCTCACATCACGCGAAGTGCAGCGCATAGTTAAGGAGTGGAAGAAACGCTCGATTCCCGTAAAGGCAATGAACGCGATAACCCTCAAGAATCACGGCTACCGCACACTTGCCACCTCCGTTTTAGCATCGCTCAACGAGTATTCAGTGTCAAATCCCTCTCAGGGCATGTGGTGGCCGTCGCTCGATGACATGACAACATGGTCGATGGGCAAGATTGGTGCTACATCAATAGTGCTCGACGCATTCGCAGCCATATATCCCCAAAGTCCCGATGTCGACAAGATACGACAATGGCTCATTCTACAGAAAGAGGCTAAGGATTGGGGCACATCGGTCACGACCTCTCAGGCTATAGCATCGATATTGCTCACCGGCAGCAAGTGGACAACCCCCGCTGCAAAGGCAACCGTAACGGTCAACAACCGCGAAGTCAACGCGGGCAAGACCGACCGACTGCTCGGTTATTTCCGTGAAAACATATCCTCGATGTCACCCTCAGGCGCGACACTCTATGTCGAAAAGTCAGGTAAGACACCTTCATGGGGAGCCGTATACTGCCAGTACCGCAGCGAGATGTCGGAAATAAAAGCCGCGTCATGCCCCGAGGTTTCCATTGACAAGGCTCTCTATCGCCGCGTCACCACCGAGAATGGCGTGACATGGCAGAATGCCGACTCACTGAAGACCGGCGACATAGTTCAGGTCAACCTCACCATAACAGTAAAACGTGACATGGACTACGTGGCAATAACCGACGACCGCGGCGCATGCTTCGAGCCTGTCGAGCAACTTCCAAAGCCGTTGTTCAGCGAAGGAATATGCTTCTATCGCGAGAACCGTGACGCATCGACCAACATGTTTGTCACTCATCTTCCCAAGGGTGTGTACCGATTGAGCTACGAGCTCTATGTCAACAACTCGGGCACCTACTCATCGGGTATCGCCACACTGCAAAGCCAATATGCTCCGGCATTGTCGGCCCACTCGTCGGGAAGCATGATAGAAGTCATGCCCCAATAATCACTAATTTTAAGTGAAAATACTCAATATAAATATCGTTTTAAGTATTATGAATCCCTAAAATGCCCGACAACGGGCATTTTAGGTTAATTAGTGTTAATAGTACACTAATTTATTTCTAATATTTTTTGTGTTTAAAAATTAAGCATTACCTTTGCATCAGTTTTTCATGGTATTAGATTTAAGGTAAAAAGATTATTCGTCGTGATGACGAGTAATTTTTTTTTGCAATAAAATTACCCGTTTAATTAAAACACAATGACAAACAATAGCAACGACATATTCACCTACCATACCCTTGCTAACGGACTGCGCATTGTGCATCGTGCGTCGGCTGCCGATGTGGAGCATTGCGGCGTGGCCATAAAGGCAGGAAGTCGCAACGAATCATCGGCCGACTACGGCCTTGCACACTTCGTCGAGCACACCATATTCAAAGGCACCGACCGCCGCCGCTCATGGCACATAGTAAATCGTATGGAATCGGTGGGCGGTGAAATCAACGCATATACATCAGAGGAGGTAACGATGCTCTATTCATGCTTCCCCAAGGGCAACCTCACAAGAGCCGTCGAGCTGATGGCCGACCTTATAGGTTACTCCCGATTCCCCGAAAACGAAATCGACCGAGAGCGGGAAGTTGTGCTCGACGAGATAGACTCGTACCTCGACTCACCTTCCGATGCAATATTCGACGACTTCAACGACCTCATATTCGCAGGGTCATCACTCGGACACAACATTCTCGGTACTGCCGAAACCATAGAAACCTTCACGCCCGAGAGTTGCCGTGACTTCCTGTCGACCCACTACACGCCCGGCAACATGGTATTTTTCTACACCGGTCCCACCGCTCCTTCACGCGTCATGTCAACTGTCGAGCGTCATCTCGGATTCCTCAACCATTCCGTCAAGGAACTTCATGACGAAACGCCTCGCGAAGTAACGCCCTTCGACATTAGGAAGAAGCTCGGCACACACCAGTCACACACCGTGATAGGCGCTCGAATTCCGGGAATATACAGCCGAAGCAACCACACCTATGCGCTCCTGAACAATATAATAGGAGGCCCATGCATGAACTCTCGCCTTAATGTGTTGCTGCGTGAGCGTCACGGCTACGTATATTCAGTAGACTCTTACATATCGTCATTCACCGATTGCGGGCTCTTCACCGTCTACTTCGGATGCGATGAAAACCATGTAAAGCCATGTCGGCGACTCATCTTCAGGACTCTCGACGAGCTGGCCCAGTCGACAATGAGCATGCGCGCGCTCGATGCGGCAAAGAAGCAGTATCTCGGACAGACCATCGTTGCGGGAGCCAACGCCGAGCAGGTAGCCCTCGCCACCGGACGCTCAACGCTATTTCACCGTCACGCGCTGCATCCCGATGAAATAATTGAACGCATAATGGGCATAACGCCCGAGGATATAAGGCTTGCAGCCGAAAAGCTCACGCCGTCACGCTGCTCGATTCTAACATTTGGGCAGTAAATTCACCATTATATCCTATAAATTCTTAAATTTGTCTAATTTTTAGTATCTTCGTAAACCGATTCGCCCAAAAGAATCGTCTAATAAAGTAAATTGTAATCGGGAAAATGAAAATCGGACAAATCGACTTAGGAGAACGCCCGGTGATGCTCGCTCCAATGGAGGATGTCACCGACCACTCGTTTCGGCTCATCTGTAAGGAACAGGGAGCCGACATGGTCTACACCGAATTCGTATCGGCCGATGCTCTCATACGCAACATAAGCGCTACAACACGCAAGCTCCACATAAACCCGGCTGAACGCCCCACGGCAATACAGATTTACGGTCGGGAAACCGAACCGATGGTAGAGGCCGCCAAGATAGTCGAGGAGGCCGCACCCGACATTCTTGACATAAACTTCGGATGCCCCGTAAAGAAAGTTGCCGGAAAAGGTGCCGGAGCAGGTATGTTGCGTGACATTCCCAAGATGCTTGAGATAACACGTGCCGTAGTCAACGCCGTTAAGTTGCCCGTGACAGTGAAAACCCGCCTCGGATGGGACCATGACAGCCGCATAATCGTCGAGCTTGCCGAGCAGCTTCAGGACTGCGGAATACAGGCTCTAACCGTACACGGACGCACACGCGCACAGATGTACAACGGCGAAGCCGACTGGGAGATGATAGCCCGCGTAAAGGAGAATCCCCGACTGCACATCCCGGTAATAGGCAACGGCGACATCACTATTCCGCAAAAGGCCCTCGAAGCGTTCACGCGTTATGGCGTTGACGGCGTTATGGTAGGTCGCGCCTCCATAGGTGCGCCATGGGTGTTCCACGACATCAAGCAACTGCTCGTCAACGGCTCGACCGACAACCAGCTGTCGACCGCCGAAAAATTCAGCCTTCTGCGACGACAAATCACCGAGAGCATCGCCAATATCGATGAACATCGAGGCATACTGCACATAAGGCGTCACCTTGCGGCATCGCCACTGTTCAAGGGAATACCCCACTTCCGCGACACCCGCATAGCCATGTTACGTGCCGACACGTGGGATGAACTCGACCGCATACTGCAACACATCGAAGCCGATATCATACCGGCTTTCATGAACAATACATCAACACATTATACCTAAACAAAAAGACGAATACATTATGAAAAAGTATTTTATTGCTCTTGCGCTCGCCATTACAGCAACAATGACACTGTCGGCAGCGAATCTACAACGCATCACACTCAAGGCCAAATCATTCTCATCGATAACCCTTAATTGTGCCGCTGACATAAAGCTGTGTCAAAAGCCCGACTCGGCCGGAATGATAGTCTATCATATAGCTCCCGAGATAAAAGACAAAATTCACTTCATCGTAAAGAACGGCACACTTGAATGTACCACCGACCGAGGAGTGAAATTGACCAAGGAAAACATATCCCGCATCACCATATTTGCCAACTCTCCCTTGAAGAGAGTAGCTGTAAACGGCTCGGGCGACATAAAGGTGTGCAAGAAGGTGACACTCTCATCCAACTTATCAGCATCAGTCAACGGTTCGGGTGACATCAATCTGCCCTCAATGAACATCAATGAGTTGAATCTCAATGTAAACGGTTCAGGTGACATCAACGGTGCAAACATAACTGTAAACAGTCTTCAGGCTTCGGTCAACGGTTCGGGCGACATTGAAGTTTCAACCCTGAAAAGCGAAACTATCAACGCATCGGTCAACGGTTCGGGCGACCTCGAGCTTAAGCAGGTAACCGCCAACACCGTAAATGCATCGGTCAACGGCTCGGGCGACCTCACAATGTCGGGCACCACCTCTTCGGCAAACTACGCACTAAACGGCTCGGGCGACATTTCATGCAGCCCGTTAAAGGCCAAGGATGTTAATGCAAACTGTTCAGGTTCAGGCGACATCACTTGCCATGCAAGCGAATCAATTACCGCAAAGACAGAATTGTCAGGCGAAATCACATGTCACGGCAATCCTGCCACGACAAAACTGTCGGGACGCACCAAAAACATTCATATAAAGTAAGCGACAACTCACTTTCATCACAAATATACCTATGCTTAAACGGATACTATCATTAATCGCAATCACCGCCTCGATCCTCGCCGTAAATGCCGAGGAGTTGAAGCGTTACGAAATCGATGTAAAAGACTTCAGCGAACTCAAGGTTATCGAAGGCCTGACGGTCGACTACAAGTGCAGCGAGGATTCAGCCGGCATGGCTGTATTCACGACATCGCCCGACATGGCATCGCTCCTCATGTTCACCAACAACAAGAACAAGCTGGAGATTCAGATTTCCACCGACGGAATCGACTACCATGGCCTACCCAAAATCACTGTCTACTCACGCTTCCTGAACAAGGTGGAAAACAGCGGTGACTCACTGGTAAGAGTGCTCTCGGTAGCCCCCTCGCCCTCATTCAAGGCACGCCTCATAGGCAACGGCACACTGTCGGTGCGCGGAGTCGACACCAACACCCTTGACGGATCGCTCGACACCGGCAACGGAGTGCTCGTGCTCTACGGCAAGGCTGCAAGTGCCAAATTGAGCCTCGTAGGCACCGGTTCGATTCAAGCCGACGAGCTTGATGCCGACGACATAAAATGTTCGCTTCTCGGTACCGGCTACATCGAATGTAATCCCCTCAAGACCCTCAACGTGGTAGGCGCAAGCTCGGGCAAAGTATATCACAAAGGCTCGCCCAAGATAAAGTCACGGGCCATAGGCGTGAAAGTCATCCCCATCGATAACGCCCAATAATCCGTCACCCCGCTGATGGCCGAAGAACCAAGCCTGAAATTACGCACGGCACGCACCATAAAATGGAACCTCATCGACAAGGTTTCATCACAGGTGCTCTATGCCGTGACAGGCTGGGTGCTGGCCAACAGGCTGTCGCAGGAGGACTTCGGACTCGTTGGCACAGTGCTCATTTTCCAGGCATTTGCCAACATATTTGTCGACAGCGGATTCTCGTCGGCACTGCTTCAGCGCAAAAATCCGTCACAACTCGACTACAGCTCGGTGCTTTGGTTCAACATCACCGTAGCCACACTCATTTATGCGGTCCTATGGCTTGCCGCTCCACTGATTGCCCTGACATTCAACGACGAGCGGCTTGTCGACCTGTCAAGGGTCATGTTTCTCGCATTCATCATCAATGCAACCGCCATCGTGCAGACCAACAGGCTGATGAAGCAGATGACAGTGCGCATGATAGCCATATCCAACTTCATCGGACTTATCGTAAGTTCGGTGGTAGGCATATATCTCGCACTTAACGACTTCGGAGCATGGGCGGTGGTGTGGCAAACGATCACACTCGCCACTGTAAAGTCACTTATTCTGTGGATTACAAGCCGCTGGTTGCCCTCGCTCGCCTTCTCTTTCGAGTCAATCAAGTGCATAATCGGCGTGGGCGTAGGCGTAATGGGCAGCTCGCTGCTCAACACGTTGTCGCAAAAAATATGCTCAATCATCATAGGCATCTTCACCGGAATGCGTGCGCTCGGTTACTACACCCAAGCCGACAAGTGGAGCGTAATGGGCACAGCATCGCTTTCGCAAGTCGTCACAGCCTCGTTTCTTCCGGTACTGTCGCAATTTCAAGACGACAGGGAACGATTCAGCCGTGCCGCGGCCAAGATGAACCGCTTCACAGCCTACGTGACATTCCCGGCGATGTGCATGCTCATAGCAATGGCCACACCCATATTTCACCTCCTGTTCGGCACAAAATGGGATGCCTCGATCGCCTTATTCCAGATTTTGCTGCTGCGTGGCATATTCACCATACTGACTTCGCTCTACAACAACTACATCGTAGCCCTCGGACGCTCTTCCAAAATCATCGTGGCCGAACTTGTCAAGGACATAGCCTCCATCATAGCAATTGTGGCGACCCTTCCCTACATGGGGCTCTCAACACCCGACGACCCCACTCAGGGACTGCGCATAATGTTGTGGGGACAGCTTGCCGCATCGGTTATCACATGGTTTGTAACGCTGAAGATGGTATCTAATCTTACAGGCCGCGGCACCGGACGATTCATTGTTGACCTGGTGCCTTACCTGATGCAAGGCGCACTGATCACGATTGTGATGCTCGCTCTAAGCAATGTCATCACCGGCAACATTCCGCTGCTATGCGCCCAGTTTGCAGCAGCGGCAATAATATATCTGGGAATCAACGCGATACTTCATTCAACAATACAGCACGAAATGCTGCAATACATCTTTTATCGCTTTGTCAAAAATAAGAAAGATGTTAAATTATAAATTTATACAATCTTTTTATGTGTTTTATAACACATTTTTCAAGACAAATTCCTATCTTTGCACAGTTAATAAAATGAATATATAAGACAACCTTTATCTTTTCTATCTGTTTATGGATATTTGGATTGCCTGTGATTCACTTTTTTAAGATATTCACATAATCTCTAAGTTGGTTGAAGACATGTTCCCGATGAGGGAGCCTGTCTTTGTTATTTCATGCCCTCCACAAAAATTTCCGAATCTCATGAATTTTATATAATTTTGCACCGAATGAGGTTGTCACGACGGCATCCGCCCGACGACATTAAAAGGGAATGAGGTGAAAATCCTCAACAGTCCCGCTGCTGTAAGCTCATTTAAACGGTTGCCCCACCCCATCGCCACTGGTTAATCACCGGGAAGGCTTCAGGCACACCGAGCAAGTCAGAATACCTGCCTCATTCATCACTCAGGCATCGCCGCTCGTGGGATAGCGATGATGACCGTCAATCACTTTATTCCCACTAATTCGCTTTTCTGTGCGTCGATGCACAGGTCATAGTCTAATCGAGGCTTGCATGACGACTGCAACCAAGCCTCAAGGTTTTAGGAAAATGCGAGTGCTCCGGTCTAAGTGATTAGCTCGGAGCACTGTTGTTTACATTTGCAATTAGTCCCGCCACATACGACACAGCCCGGACATCGTAACCGATGCCCGGGCTGCCTTAAACTGTATAACTATGATAAATTATTGCTTGGTGTAGACCGAACGGCTGTCATATATATAAGGATATCCATCATACCATGCCGACCAACCTGCTATCGTAACACTCATGTCATCGCCTATTGTAGCAACTACAGCCTGATTGGAATCAATCTCGGATGCAAAAACGTAGGTTCCCCAAGACTGCGGCTCAAATGTTATAGTGCGGTTATCGAGATCTACTTTCCCAACAATGGGATAACCCGACCAGAAGAGTCCGTCAAACGACAGCGAATCGTCGCCTACCTTCTCAACATTTACCGTACCCGAATAACTGAATGAATTCCAATCGGAATCAGGATTGCTTAGATACATATCATTGCCTTCGGTAACATAGTCGTATTCACCCACAAGCGAATCAATAGACAATCCCCACACAAATACATCGGTTCCATAATCACTTGAATAAACCGACAGCGTCAGCTCGCCGGCTACAGCATCGCCCGAGAGGTTACTGTAACCGCTCCAAGGATATACGTAGACACCATTCTGGTCATCTACAGGCACATAATAGTAACCCGTACTGCTGTCATAGCTATAATCACCGGTGAGAATCATCGGGCCGTCGGCATCGTTCTCGTCAATGGCAAACTCAAGGTTGTAACCTTCGACCCCATACCACGCCAACAACACGTAGGAATTGTCGTCGTAAGCTACAAGTGTAGCATCCCAGCTGCTGCCCGATGCAGCCTCATAAGTGCCTTTGACACGCCAAAGTTCACTACGTGTAACTGCAAATGTCGCCACGCCTGGAGCACTCGACTCATAACCGCCTTCATCGGTTACTGCTGTCACGCTCACCGAGTAGTCGCCCTTGGGCAGATTGCGGAAGGTAACTGACGGAGAGGTGACCGTACCTTCGTCATACAGTATATTTCCAATCATGCATGAGTAGGCATACTCCTTGGCATTCTCGTCGGCATCCCATGTCACAACTATCGCCCTACCCTCATTAGTAACGGTAAGCACCGGAGTTGACAGCTTTATGATGGGAGCGGTGGTAGCCTCCAAAGTAGCCACCGAGGTGGTATTGTCGCTTTCAAAGAATGCATAGGCCCACACGCTCAGCTTGTAGGTCGTGGCAGGCTCAAGACCGGTTATTGAAACTTCGGTGAGATTTGTGACATCGGTAACAACCTCGACATCGCCGGGGCCTGTCAGCTGATAGCCGTATTGAACCGCACCCGGCACCTTGTCCCAATGAAATGTCAGCGAATTGTAGGTCGCGCCGTCATGAACTGGCTTGGCCGCCTCAAGCGGCGCCTTGTAATCGTCATCGCTACATGCAGCCAGTCCCGATGAAAGCAAGCCGAAAAGAGCGAAAGCTATTATCTTGATATTTTTCATTTCTCAAAAATTTTTATTTGTCATTCAAACGGGTCAAACAACGGCTCATAACTGAAGTCGACATAGTTCCAACCAAACGTGCCGTCATCGTAGGTCATCGAGAAATAGAATCGTCCTTCGTTTTTGCTTAGACGCATATAAGTATAAGCGTAGGAATCATCATATCCATACACGAGAGCATAGGATATACCCGGGAACGTAACTCCGTCAGGACTCCATGAAGGCCAATAAGCATTCTCGGAGTCGTAAAAATACCAGCAATTGAAATCATCCTGATCGACATAGTTGGAGTAGTCGTCATAGTTGGATGTGGGAGTAATGATGGCATACTCCTTGGAAGGATCCTCTACGACAAACGGAAGGTCGATGCCCGAACCGATGAAATTCTCAATCTTGAACTTGCCGGTACCACGCATGGCATATATGTTGGAGTACACGGTGTTGTATTTCTCCTGGAAGGTGAAAGGCACGTTCTCGGCCCACAGCTCCCATGCGCCTATTATTGAAGCATACATGGTGAGGTCGCCGGTTCCCTCGGAATAGGGATTCACATATTCGGCGGGAAGCTTAACCGTAAACGAGCATTTGGCCCTTACCGGCAGCTTGCTGCAATCGACATAGAACACTGCTTCCTTCTCTCCGGCGGCAAACTCCACCTGAGAGGGTATCACAAACGCGCCCTGTGAATCTTCGCTGGAGGTCACCGTCAACGGAATAGTGACGGCCTCATCGCTCACTGCACGTTTCACCGTGACAGGAACTATGCAATCATCATCGGCAAGAAACTCATAATTATACGATGCCTGCATCGGGAAATAGACCGACATGCAGTTTTCGGCAGGTGCAGGTCCCGGCTCATAGTCATCGTCGTCGGAGCATGACATGAGCACAAAGGGCAGTGCCAGCACCGCAATCGCAAATTTATATATCGATTTCATAATTTATTTAGTAAGCTGATTAATTAATTGCCTCCTTCCCACAACGGAATTGCCTGTGAGGGATCGGGATTCAGAATAACACCCTTGTTGAGGTCACGCTCATGATCGGGTATGTAGAAGTTGGTCCATGGAGCCACATGATTGGGATAAGAGTTGAACCAATACTGGTGAGCATGATTTGAACCGGGATATCCGCGCTCGATAGGAAGCTCAAGACGGCGATAATCCCAATATACAAGACCCTCACCCCAGAACTCAACGCGCTTCTGCTTGAAGAGCTCATCGGTAAACGACTCCATATCACCGGCTTTGCAGGTATAGCTTGCGCCGACCGACATGCGGTAGGTGTTCATGAACGACTCAAGGAGCTGCTTGCCGGCACCCACTCCCGATGTGTGAGCGGTAGCCTCGGCCTCGATAAGATACATCTCCTCAATTCGCATCAACGGAATGCTCACCGCATTACCGAGAGTACTTGTGTTGCGCTCGCCGTTGGCCGGGTGGTATTTTATACCGACATATCCCTGATAGTTGCGCCACTCGTCATAGGAGAGATTGGTGCCGCGCGAATACTTGGTTGTGAAAGCGTTGCTTGCTCCTGCGTCTTCGGGATCAATCCAAGTGGTCTTGCGCCAGTCGCCTTCATCGATTCGGCTATAGAGGCGGGCATCTATCATCCATCCGTGAGCATAGTTTATCTCATCCAGATAAACAGCGATACCCCAGTTGGCCTCGATACACTGGAATGACACAAACGATTGCCATTCACCCGATGTTGCTGCGATGTCGTTGGTCGATATTATGTTGGCCCAGAGCCATGAGTTGTTGGGTGTATTGAAACCGCTGTTGGGGTCAAACCACTGGCTTTCGCTCAACGGCGAATAACCTTCGTTGATGGCCTTGCGGGCATACTCGGCAGCGTGAGCGAAGCAATCGTTGGCGGTAGTGATGCCGAGCTTGTCGAAATCGGCAAGATCCTCATCGGCCTCATGGCTTATAAGAGTGTTCAGGTCTTCGGCATAACGCTCAAAACGCGAACCCATTTCCAGCCAAAGGCGAGCCTTCAAGCCATATACCACACCCAGCGATGCATCGTTCTTTGCCGCAACTGAATGTACATCGGCAAGACAAGCCTCGGCAAGATTCAGGTCGTCCATTATGAATCGGTACATCTTATAGAAGGGCGCACGGGGATTGTCGCGGCTCTCACGCTCGGTAGTATTTTCAGTCACGATAGGAACTGTCAATCCGTATATGCCGCGACTGGCAGCCTCTTCGTCAAGCGAAGCAACGCCTGTGCGCTTGAACTCAAACATTCGCGCCAAGTCCATATAAGCCATAGCTCGATAGGAAAGTGCATTTCCCACATACAGGGCGTCAAATCCGTCGGGGTCGAGATCCGATATGCTTAACAGGTTGTTGCACTTCTGTATCAGATAATAATAACGCTGCCAAAATGTGGCCGATATTCCGTCGTTTCCAATATACAGCTGCTGGTTATAATAAGAGAAATAATCGTAACCGGTGTTCACTATGGCAAAATCGGCAGTCATTGCGTCACGCCATATAATGAACGACGAAAAACCCGCATCACTTGCATCGCCGCCGTCACCATAGAGCGACATGGTGTTCATATAAGATGCTATTGCAGCATTGAACGCGCTCTTGTCGGCACTTTCAAGCTGTCCGCTCGTTGCCCCGTCGGTGGGGAATGTTTCCTCAAGACAGCTTGTCATCGATACTCCGAGCAATCCGGCCGATATAATGAGTTTTAAATAACGTTTCATATTTATCATTGTGTATGATGTATTATTTTTTACTTAGAATTGCACTGATATACCGCCTGATATGTTACGCATCGGCGAATAGTCGTCGCTATAGCTTCCTGCTACCAACGACATACGCGGGTCAAAGCCCTTGCGCTTGGTCCAGTAATATAGATTCTCACATGATGCATATATGCGAAGCGACTGCATCTTAAGCTTGGATGTTATGCTGCGCGGGAAAGTGTAGCCCAGCGTAATGTTGCGCAATGAGAGATAACTTCCGTCGATCAGCCATCGGTCGGATGCATTGGCGAATGTCATGTCGTCATACTGCCAGCGAGGGATATTGCTGTCGGGGTTCTCGGGCGTCCATGCATTGTAAATGTCACGATGATAGGAACGTCCCACTATCTGTCCGTAAGGGGGAGTCATCAACGACTGATAACCGCTATACCATTTGCGGCCTCCGATTGAGTAGTTGAACTGTGCGCTGAGGTCAAAACCGAATGCCTTGATCGAAGTATTGAATCCGCCAAAGAGGTCGGGAAGAGCCGAGCCACACAGGTAGTAGTCACCGTTGGAGTAAACATTGGTTGTTTCAAGCTCGCCTTTGGCATTTGTGCGGTAGTAAAGTGGTTCGCCCTGGTCGTTCACACCGGCGTAACGCTTAACTCGCCATGTGTACATGGGCAGGCCCTCTCCCACAAAGTAATAGGAGTCGGAGTAACCGTTATATCCGTCACAGCTGTATCCCTTCTTGTCCTCGGGCAGGTAGGTAACTTCGTTATGCTGCCATGACATGTTGAGGCCCACGGTCCAAGTGAAGTCACGTGTTGCGATTATATCGCCCGAAAGGTCGATTTCAACGCCTCGGTTCACCATGTCACCCACGTTGTCGTAGTATCCGCTGTAACCGATTGAAGTAGGAGCCGAGAACCATATCAGCATGTCGCGTGTCTTGCGGTCGTAATAGTCAACCGTACCGCGCAGACGGCTGTTGAACAGTTCAAACTCAATTCCTGTATTGAAACTTCCAACGGTTTCCCATGTGATGTTACGGTTACCTTTTGAGCTGAACACAAATGCCACTTCATTATTGGAGTTGGTGATGTTGTAACGGTCGGTATATCGGTAGTTACCTATACCATCGTTACCTTGCTCACCGTAAGATATCTTGTACTTCAACATATTAACCATGTTGCTTTTGGGGAACCACTCCTCTTTGGTCATGATCCATGCGCCGCCTACCGACCAGAAGTTACCCCAGCGATGACCGGGAGCAAAGCGTGACGAACCGTCGCGACGGAATGAAACCGAACCGAAGTAACGGTTGTCGTAGTCATACTGGGCACGCATGAAGAATCCCTCTACATTGTATTTGCTGATGTCGCTGCCCATGTCACCGTTAATGATGGCGCCCGACAATTCATAGTTTGTACCATAAAGTGCTACGTTCTTTTTGTCGGCCGAGAGCGATGTCTGGCTCCGCATCGAATACTCATGTCCGAGCAACACGTCGATGCTGTGCATTCCTATGACATGATTGAAGTTAAGCAGCTGCTGATAGTTGGTATCGGTTGTGCGGTAATGTCCTACCCACACGCCGCCTTTCACGAGCGCATTGTAACCGTACCACGGGTCGTAAGCCGTATTCATACGGTTTTCGGTCACATACACACTACCGTTTACCGTAAGTTTGAAATATTTCAAGAAATCGGCTGTGGCATAACCCTGAATACTGAATGCGTTACTGCTATTGTTGTTGACCGACAGCAAGTCATTCTGGACAGGGTTGTAATTGGTGTCGACAGGTCGGGTAAGACCGCCGTTGACACCGTTACCGTAATCGTAGCTAAGACCGTGAGCGTCACTCATTATATTACCGTCGGCGTCACGGATGAACAAAGGGTAGATGGGGGCTGTGTAAGTTGTTCCGAAAGCCGCACTCTGCACGTTGGTCACGGTGTGGTTGTAACTTGCGTTACCTCCTATGCGCAAGAAGTCATAGGCCTGGTAGTCGGTCTTTATACGTGCCGATATACGATCGAAATCATTTCCGTAGGTCAATCCGTCCTCCTTAAGGTAACCGAAGTTACCAAGTATGGTGTAACGGTCGTTACCGCCGGTTATGTTTACGTTGTACTCCTGACGGAATCCGTTACGTGTACCGTTCTCAAGCCAATTGTCGGGATAGAGCGTGTAAATCCGCCCCTGATAGGCTACGCGGTTACCAAGAACGGCATTGGGATTAAGCTGACCGTTTGTACCGATCAGGAACTCGCCTGCAGGTACGTTGTAGACCATATAGCCAAGACCGCCGTGACCTTCCGAAGCCGACTCACCGATGTAACGGTTGGCATTTATGTGAGCCTGACCGGGATTCTGCTTCTTTACATTTACAAGGTAGTTGCGCAATGCCGTGTAGTGAGCGGCATAGTATTCACCGGGATTGTCGATGTAGTCATACTGTATGCGACCGTCGGTGTTGACACCCCACTTCGCCGTGATGTTGACTCTTGTTTCTCCACGCTGTGCGCTCTTGGTGGTAATGAGGATGACACCGTTGGCACCGCGGGCACCGTAAAGTGCGTTGGATGCGGCATCCTTCAACACCGTTATGTTCTGGATGTCAGCGGGGTTGATGTCATTCCAATAACCGTTGTAAGGAAGTCCGTCAAGCACGATAAGCGGCGCGGTTGACGCGTTTATAGAGCCGATACCGCGAATAAGTATCGAGGGATCGGAACCGAATGAATTGGTCTGCGTCATCTGCAATCCGGTAACAAGTCCGTCCAAAGCCTCGATGGGGTTTGTCACCTGCTGCTTTGAAATGGCATCGGCGCTAAGCACGCTTGCCGAACCGGTAAACGATTCACGCTTCTGCTTACCGAAAGCCACCACCATGACCTCGTCCATCATCTCCGACTTCACGGCAAGATGAACAGTCACTTAGGGCTTAATCTCCACAACTTTCGTTTCGTAACCTATAGACGATACCTCCAGGTACTTACTCGAAGCTTTGAATCCGCTAAGAGAGAATCGACCGTCGGCATCGGTAGCGGTCGCAATATCAGAGCCCTGTATCCTTACGGTGGCACCGATTATGGGCAAGCCGTCGTCTTGCGAGAGCACTTGTCCTGATGTGCGCGTTACTTGCGCCATTGCATTGCCTGCCATAAGAAGCAGCAACACCATCATCAATATTAATTTTCTCATACTAACAAGAAATGTTTGAATTAAATTCGTTTTTATATGTATGACTTCATTTACTATTGCAAATGTAATGACAATTCTTTATCGTAAACATTTTTTCACTGATTTTTTATAAAAAAAGTATCATTTTGTCGCTACAGTAGCTCCAAATTAACTTAATAGTAATAAAACCATGGCATTTTTATATTTTCCCTAAAAATATCCTTTTTCGCGCATATAATAAATTAGCATCATTTTATTGCCAAAATCCATGTATATTTATCCACATTTGTGTATTTTTGCAATCTGAAAATAAAAACTTGAATAAATCATGGCCGATAAGAATGAACGTCTGTACGGGCTCATAGGCTATCCCTTGACCCACTCTTTTTCCCAAAACTATTTCAATCAGAAATTTGAATCGGAAAATATCAATGCACGATACATAAATTTTGAGATTCCCGACATAGGCGACCTTATGGAAGTCGTTGCCGAGCATCCCAATCTTTGCGGACTTAACGTGACTATACCCTATAAGGAGCTTGTGCTTCCCTACATGGACGAGATGGATGCCGACGCGGCCAAGATAGGTGCGGTGAATGTAATAAAGTTCATCCGCAAAAAGGGCGACCTTAAATTCAAGGGCTACAACTCCGACATAATAGGCTTCTGCGACTCAATTCGCCCGTTGCTCACCCCCGAGCGTGAAAAAGCACTGATTCTCGGCACGGGTGGAGCGGCCAAAGCTGTTCATCAAGGGCTTCTGAACATGGGCATCACTCCTTCCTATGTTTCACGCACGGCACGCCCCGGAATACTGACCTATTCCGACCTCACCCCCGAAGTCATGGATGAGCACAAAATTATAGTCAACACCACTCCCCTGGGAATGTATCCTCACATCGACGAGTGTCCCGACATACCCTACAATCTGTTGACATCCAAGCATCTGTGTTACGACCTACTTTACAATCCCGACATCACCCTGTTCATGAAAAAAGCATCAGAACACGGAGCCGAGGTAAAAAACGGGCTTGAAATGCTGCTGCTTCAGGCATTCGCATCGTGGAACATCTGGAATGAACAAGATTAGATATCTGTTTGTATAGAAAATACGAGTATATTTTTTCGCTTACAAATCAAGAATAATTAAACATTAAACATTAAACAATCAATGTTCACCGAAAAAAGAAGCAGCATGCTCCACGGAGTACTGCTTATTGCGTTGTTTTCTTGTGCTGCATTTTACATAGGCGAAGCACAGGTATTAAAAGAGATTTCATTCAGTCCTATGATCATAGGCATTATTTTGGGTATGTTGTATGCCAACAGTCTTCGAAACCACCTGCCTGAAACATGGGTGCCCGGCATTCAATTCTGCTCAAAAAAAATCCTTAGGCTCGGTATTATCCTTTACGGATTCAGGCTTACATTCCAGGATGTCGTAAATGTAGGCATGGCCGGAATCGCCGTCGACTCGATTATAGTGGCCGTAACAATACTCGGAGGAATTTACATAGGCAAGCTGATGAAGATGGATAAAGACATCGCATTGCTTACATCAATAGGCAGCGGTATATGCGGTGCCGCAGCAGTGCTCGGCGCGGAATCGACCATACAGACAAAGCCATATAAAACAGCCGTGGCGGTGGCCACTGTCGTAATATTCGGAACAATATCCATGTTCTTATATCCTATAGCCTATCGGTCAGGATGGCTTGACCTCACTCCCCAGCAGATGGGAATATTCTCAGGGGCGACATTGCACGAAGTGGCACATGCCGTAGGTGCCGGCAACGCAATGGGACAAGAAATCTCCAACGTTTCAATAATCGTGAAGATGATACGCGTCATGATGCTTGTACCCGTATTGCTGATTTTAGGCTATTGGGTTGCTAAAAAGGCAAAATCAGGAATGAATGCCGACGGAAGCGTCCAGAAAACAAAAGTCGCCGTTCCTTGGTTTGCGGTTGGATTCCTTGCAGTAATCGGCTTCAATTCATTTGACTTGCTCCCCGTTCCTGTGGTGGATGCCATCAACTACGTAGATACATTCCTGCTAACAATGGCAATGGCCGCCCTTGGTGCCGAAACAAGCATCGACAAATTCAAGAAAGCGGGAGCAAAGCCGTTTATCCTCGCGTTCTGGCTATATGTCTGGCTGATATTCGGCGGGTATATGCTGGCCAAGTATCTTGCCCCTATCTGGCTATAGAAGCTGACCTAAGGCTATCCGACATAGGCCGTCGGAACTAACATCATCACATTATGCGTCCTCCTCTCTCCTATATTCCGCTTCTGCCGGCGACCACAGGTGTAGTCGTCGGCATATTGGCTGCGTATTACGGATTACCTGCATGGTGGATTGCCGCGCTACTGGTAGGCGGCATTACACTGCTGTGCATAAGAGGGTTACGCCCTATAGGAGGGCTACTGCTGGCCGCGGCACTGGCAATGGGCGACATGCTCATGCAATCGCCGCCGCAAATTCAGGAGCTGTCGCTGCCTGACGATGCAGGAGTCTACACTGCAACGGTCGATGATGTAACGTGCAATGAAAGCGGACAGCACCTCAACATAACCACACGCGACTCCGCCGGGGTGCGCTTCAAGGCCGTGATAACGGTGCCGTCGCTCATCCCGGAAATCAACCCCGGCGACAATGTGGAGTTGACGGCAAAATTCACTGCTCCTCGTCGTGACGATTCGCCCGACTCTCCCGACTATGCAGCAATACTCATGAAGAGAGGCGTCACGGCTACCGCATTCGTAAGACCGGGTGACATACACGTTACCTCCACCGACAATTCGCTGCTGTGGCGCATAAAGCGACTGCGTCCCGTGATGGGCAACCTGTTGAAGCGCAGTTCGCTTGATCGCAGGTCATGCGAGTTCCTGACAGCCACGCTCACCGGCGACGATTCATTGATGCCCGAGGAGTCACGTGCCACTTTCACCGCATCGGGCCTTGCCCACATCCTTGCTCTCAGCGGACTTCATGTGGGCATATTGTCGGTTGTCGTCGGCATAGCCCTGCTGCCCCTCTATCTCGCCCGAAAACGTAACGCCATGACGGCGTCGCTCATCGTAATCCTGTGGTTATATGCCATCGTCACCGGACTGTCGCCTTCGGTAACACGTGCCGTCATCATGGCTACAACCCTCGGTATAGGCTATATCCTGCAACGCCGTTACGTGTCGATGAACGCGCTGCTCCTGGCCGCCTTGATTATCCTGGCCTTCGATCCGCTGCAGCTGTTCAATGTAGGATTTCAGCTGTCATTTGCCTCGGTGGCGGCAATTCTGCTATTCACGCCGCTGCTCAACCCTGTGAGTCCGCGACAACGGCTGCTCTACTACATCACATCGCTTGTCGTAGTGTCAATCGCGGCCACGATAGGTTCGGGTGCTATAGCCGCCTACTATTTCCACACATTCCCCTTGTGCTTTGTAATAGCCAACACGCCCGTGCTGCTCATGCTCCCATTCATCATGGGAGCCGGAGTGCTGCTGATCGTGTGCGAAGCGGCGGGTTACAACCCGGTGTGGCTATGCTCGGCCATCGACGCAATGTATAACGCAATATTCGCTTTCGCCCGCATGGTGAGCGACATACCACACTCGGCGGTAAGCGGCATATACTTTTCGGGATGGGTCATGATCCCCTATTTTATCTCGGCAGGAGCCGTGGCATGGGCGCTATGGCGCCGCAAGGCGGCAGGATGGTGTGTCGCGGCAGCCGGTGTCGTGGCAATCATCGTCACGTTGAACGTAACGCAGCGCAAGTTTCCTGAATCGGAACACTTCATAGCGCGTGACAGCTACGCCACCGACATAATTTACCGTAACGGCACCGAGGCATGGCTAATAACCACGGCGGGCGAACGTAACGCATCGTCACGGCTGGAAAACTCACGCAACCGTCACCGTGACTTTCTCGCCATGCGCGGAGTCGACTCGCTGCAGCTCGCCCCCGCATCGATCACCGTTGCCGGAATGTCGCGACATGACGCAGTTGTAGATGTCGACGGAATAAGATATGCGCTGATAAATGCCGACTCCCTGCTCAACCGTGATTACAGCCATGTAGATTATGCCATAGTGTGCCGTGGATTCCGAGGCAACGTGCTCGACGCGCACCGGCGGCTGAAGCCCGACTCGATAATGCTGAGCGCCGACCTCCACGTGCGCCGTCACGACCGTTACCTCGACAGTCTGCAACGTTACGACATACCCCACCGCTCACTGAGGCAGTCGACATTGCATCATATTAAGCGAAAATGACTAATTTTGCATCATGGACGAACTATTTTATCAAGCAGTTGACCTGCTCAAGCAACTCATATCCACTCCCTCGATAAGCCGTGACGAAGCCGCCGCGGCCGACATCGTGGAACAATTCATCAACAATGCGGGACATCAAACCCGGCGTCACAATAATAATGTGTGGACAATAGCCGACGACTACGACCCGAGCCGCCCCACTCTGCTGTTAAACTCCCACATCGACACCGTGAAGCCCGCACCGGGATGGCAGCACGACCCCTTCACTCCGCAAGTCGACGATGAAAGCCGGCTTTTCGGGCTCGGCAGCAACGATGCCGGAGCGTCACTTGTATCGCTTCTTGCCGCCTATCTGTTCATGAGCGGTCAACAACGCAGCTACAACCTCGTGTTTCTCGCATCATGTGAGGAGGAGGTCAGCGGGCGTGACGGAATCGAAGCTGCGATTCCGCTGTTGCCCCACATCGATGTGGCAATCGTGGGCGAACCCACAGGGATGAATCCCGCCATCGCCGAAAAGGGGCTGATGGTGCTTGATGCCGAAATCGACGGAGTAGCCGGACACGCAGCCCGCAACGAGGGCTTAAACGCAATCTATCAGGCAATTCCCGTAATCGAAACACTGCGCAACCTGCGACTGCCGAAGGAGTCGGCGACTCTCGGCCCGGTAAAGATAAGCGTGACGCAGATAAACGCCGGCACACAACACAACGTAGTGCCTTCGCTGTGCAAGATGGTTGTCGATGTTCGCACAACCGATGCCTACACCAACGAGAAAACGCTTGCCTTGCTGCGCGAAGCGGTGCCGCAATGCAGGCTCACGCCACGCTCAACACGCCTTAACCCGTCGGGAATATCGCCCGATCACCCCATAATAAGGCGTATGACAATATTAGGAGCCGAGCCTTTCGGATCGCCAACCCTCAGCGATCAGGCACTTATGCCCTGGCAGTCGGTAAAGCTTGGCCCCGGTGACTCGTCACGCTCCCACACAGCCGACGAGTACATAACTCTTGACGAAATACGCGAAGCCATAGCTACATATATAGCCCTGCTCGACGGACTGAACATCTAAGACTCCGTTCTTCAATATTTCATATTAAGGATTGAATTTCGTAACTTTGCAGAAAATTTTTAAACTCGAATATTCATGGCTTTACAATGCGGCATAGTAGGACTACCCAATGTGGGCAAGTCGACACTTTTCAACTGTTTATCCAATGCGAAGGCTCAATCGGCCAATTTCCCGTTCTGCACAATCGAGCCCAATGTGGGAGTAATAACCGTGCCCGACGAGCGACTCAACAAGCTTGTCGAGATGTGTGAACCCCGCAGCGTGGTGCCGGCCACCGTCGAAATCGTCGACATAGCCGGACTCGTGAAAGGCGCAAGCAAGGGTGAAGGACTCGGCAACAAGTTCCTCGCCAACATACGTGAAACCGATGCCATACTTCACGTGCTGCGCTGCTTCGACGACGACAACATAACCCATGTCGACGGAAGCGTTGACCCCGTGCGTGACAAGGAGATAATCGACTATGAGCTTCAGCTAAAGGACCTTGAAACAGTGGAGGCACGAATGGCCAAGACTCAGAAACAGGCTCAGACCGGAGGTGACAAGGTAGCCAAGATGCAATATGAGGTACTGCGACAGTACAAGGAGGCCCTCGACCAAGGCAAGCCTGCACGCTCGGTGCAGTTTGAGAGCGTCGACGAGCAAAAGTTCGCCCGCGACCTGTTCCTGCTCACCAACAAGCCCGTGCTCTACGTGTGCAATGTCGACGACGCATCGGCAGTCAACGGCAACAAGTATGTCGAAGCCGTGCGCGAAGCCGTCAAGGACGAAAACGCCCAGATACTCATCGTTGCCGCACAGACCGAAGCCGACATCGCCGAACTCGACACCTGGGAAGAGCGTCAGGAGTTCCTAAATGAAATCGGTCTTGAGGAGTCGGGCGTGAGCCGACTGATACGCTCGGCCTACGCGCTGCTCAACCTGCAGACCTATTTCACAGCAGGTCCCGACGAAGTGAGAGCATGGACATTCATGCGCGGCTCCAAGACTCCCCAATGCGCAGGAATCATACATACTGACTTTGAGAAGGGATTCATACGTGCCGAAGTCATAAAATATGACGACTACGTGACACTCGGAGGAGAAGGCGGCGTGAAGGAAGCCGGCAAGCTGAGCATCGAAGGCAAAGAGTATGTAGTACAGGACGGCGACATAATGCATTTCCGATTCAACGTATAGTCACCCCCACATCCATTCAAGAGTCCACACCGTCGGGATTGTCGAAGTCGAAGCACAGCTGACGCCACACAGGCCCGACGGCTGTCATGTCACGCGGATTTGAAACAGAAAGGCCTATAAGTCTTATGGGATGTGACGCATAGTCCACCTCATTGACAAGTTTGCGTCCGTTGGCGATAATCTTTTCGAGAGTGTCGACGGCCTCATGTCCCGGCAGCGTGACACTGCGCGTTATCTGCACAAAATCGTGAAACTTCACCTTCAGCGTCAGCGTAGAGCCTTGGAATCCTTTGCGCTCAAGACGGCTGTACAACTCCTCGGCGGCCTTGACAAACTCGATGTCGACCGACGACGAGTCGTTTATATCCTCGTCAAGAGTGTGCTCACACCCTATCGACTTTCTGATTCTCACAGCTTCGACAGGACGATTGTCGATACCTCGAGCAAAGTCGTAGTAGACCAATCCGGCCTTTCCGAAAGCACGCGTCAGTATGCGCTTGGGACAGTCGCGCAGCTGCGCCCCGTTGTGAATGCCCATCGAGTGCATCTTTCCGGCCGTCACGGGCCCCACTCCCCAGAAATCCTCAATCGGCAACCTGGCAATAAAGTCAAGCGCCTGTGACGGATGTATCGTACACAACCCGTCGGGCTTACGGTAATCCGACGCAATCTTTGCAAGAAACTTGTTGTAGGACACTCCCGCCGAGGCCACGAGATTAAGACGCTCGCGAATTTTGCGCTTTATCTCGCGGGCAATGTCGACACCCAGTTCTATGCCCGGCTTGTTGACCGTGACATCGAGAAACGCCTCGTCGAGCGATATAGGTTCGATAATGTCGGTGTATTCATGAAATATGTCATGGATGCTCTGCGATACGCTCTTGTAGACATCCATTCGTCCATGAACGAAAATAAGTTCGGGGCATATACGCTTGGCTTTCTGCGACGACATGGCCGACCTCACACCGTAGCGGCGCGCCTCATAACTTGCAGCAGCCACCACCCCGCGACGCTCGGCGTGACCAACAGCAACCGGACGGCCTCGCAGCTCGGGATTGTCGCGCTGCTCGACCGAAGCGTAGAAAGCGTCCATGTCGATGTGAATTATCTTGCGTTCATTCATAGCCCCTGCAATCATTGGTGGGTGTGCAAATTTACCCATTTTTTTATAACTTTGCACTGTTTTTTTCACGATATCACCTATGTCAAACCTGTCACTTAAGCTTAAGAATATTGCTTCCGACTCCAATTTCCCCATACTCATGGCATTGTGCTGTGTACACTGCTTCAACGACCTTCTTCAAGCCGTCATTTCGGCCGTGTATCCCATGCTGAAGGACGATCTGTCGCTCAACTTTGCCCAGATAGGTCTGATAACTCTCGTTTACCAGATAGCAGCATCAGTGTTTCAGCCGGCTGTGGGATTGGCATTTGACAAGCGCCCCTTTGTAGGGAGCCTGCCAATGGGAATGTGCTCCACCACGCTCGGCATCATCCTGTTTGCATGGTCGTCATCGCTTGCCATGGTACTTGTGTCGGTATTCCTTGTGGGCGTAGGTTCGTCGACACTACATCCCGAAGCGTCACGCATAACATCGCTCGCAAGTCACGGCCGGCGCGGCCTTGCGCAATCCATATTCCAGGTGGGCGGCAACCTCGGCACATCGACAGGCCCGTTGCTTGTGGCCCTGCTCGTAGCACCCTACGGACGCCATCACGTGATGTGGTTTCTCATCATATCGGCACTCGCTTTCTACGCCATGCGCCCTATATGCCGCTGGTATCGCGGTTACCTCAACGGCATCAAGTCACGCACAAGCGGCAAGTCGCAGCACCACCTGCCGCTACCATTGTCCAAGAGGCGCACGATATTCGTGATCGGAGTGCTTCTTGTGCTTATCTTCTCCAAGTACATCTACATGGCGAGCCTCACCAACTACTACACCTTCTATCTTATCGACAAATTCGGCGTCAGCATCCAACATTCCCAGATATTCCTCTTCGTATTCCTTGTGTCGACAGCAGTCGGCACCCTCGTGGGCGGCCCGATCGGCGACCGTTACGGACGCAAGCCCGTGATATGGGTATCGATTCTCGGTACGGCACCGTTCAGCATGCTCATGCCCTACACCGGACTCGCAATGACGGTTGTTCTCAGCTTCTGCGTGGGATTCATGCTGTCGTCGGCCTTTCCCGCCATACTGCTTTACTCACAGGAACTGCTTCCCAACAAGCTCGGACTCGTTTCGGGACTGTTTTTCGGGTTTGCCTTCGGCATAGCCGGAGTGGCCTCGGCCGTATTGGGTAATTTCGCCGACAGTTACGGCATCGAAACCGTGTATCACGCATGCGCCTACATGCCGCTGCTCGGACTTGTGGCCTACTTCCTTCCCAACTTGAAAAAAGATGGAGTAACAACTCTTTAGTGCGATTTTAACATTGTCATAATGCCGTTAAAAAAGCTTAAAACAGAGTTCTGTTTCACCGATTAATTGGGATATTTTCATATTTTTGAACTACCGATTAAGCAAAAATTAGCCTTAGACCGACATAAAATATGATAAGACCTTTAGTGATTTTGCTATTCATCACCTTAAATTGTCTAATTTGCTCTGGTCAATCTTATAAGCTGTTCACCTCCGACCATGACATATCGAGCAGCCTCGTCATGAAAGTGTGCCAAGACAATAACGGGATGATTTGGGTAGCCACCGAAGACGGACTGAACCGATATGACGGATCCAAATTCATTGTGTTCCGAAACATACCGGGCGACTCGACATCGCTCGCAAGCAACCTTGTCAACACCATAAATGTCGACAGTAAAGGTCGCACATTCATCGGCTCCTACGCCGGTCTGCAGTTGCATGACCCGGCCACCGACACATTTTCACCGCTGGCAAAGACACCTGACGGACAAACGTTTGCAAGCGCCATCAACGACCTGATATTCCGCAAGAACGGTGAAATAATCGTAATAGGCAACAAAGTAGGTCGCATAGTCAAGGCCGACAACAAGGGCATAGTAATAGAGCCTGCATTTACCGACCACCCCGAGATAGAGTATGTCCACAACGGCATTGAGGACATTGACGGCGACCTGTGGCTACTGAAAGAGGAGATGGGAACCTACCGACTTGATTCCGACAATAACATATATCGCTATTTCGGACGCCCCGGCGACCCCGTACTCACCTCAATTACCATAGGTCGCAACGGTGTAATATATGCGGGAAGCATGAAGCACGGACTTTTTCAATTTGACAAGAAGTCCGACAAATTCATACCTGTAAATACGCCCAATAACGACCATTCGTTTGTTAAAGAACTTTACACCGATGTAAACGGTGAAATATATCTCGCCACAGATGGACGAGGGTTGAAAGTATTCAACCCCATGAGCAATAAGATAAGCGATGTGAAATTCGGAAACGGCGACCTCGACTACCACAAGCAGAAAGTACACAGCGTGACCAAGGACGACAGCAACAACCTGTGGCTCGGAATATACCAGAAGGGGCTCGTGATGCTGCCGGCTCATCCCAACTCATTCAAGTACATCGGCCACAAGTCGGTAGCCAACAATGTCATCGGCTCCAACTGCGTCACGACGATGTGCCGCGACGCCAACGGCATCCTGTGGGTGGGAATCGACAACGACGGCGTGTATGGAGTCAATCCCGACGGAACACAGCATGCCCACTATCTCAATCCGGTGCCCGAGGTGGTGATAAACATCTTCGAGGACTCACGCCAAAACCTGTGGCTCGGCACTTATCTGAACGGAGCCGGCATACTGAACCGCAAGACCGGACAGATAGAGTTCATCAAGCTGCACGACATCTACAACCGCGACGTGCAGCGATGCTATGCTTTCTCGGAGGACAACAAAGGAAACATCTGGATAGCCACAATGGGTCAGGGATTGTTCAGCTACAATCTCGACACAAAGACGACCAAGCATTGTGACGACCTGTTGGGCAAAATAGAGTCATGGATATGCACCCTGCACTACTCGCCCGCCAACGATGTACTCTATCTCGGCACCTACAGCGGCCTCTACAAGATAGAGAATCCGTCGGGTGATCGCAAGATAAGCCAATTCTCGCCGTCGAGCATCATATACTCCATGCTCGAGAGCAAATCGGGCATAATATGGGTAGCGTCGTCCAACGGCCTGATACGCTTCGACCCGAAAACCAACAGCGAAAAGCTCTATACCACCGAAAACGGGCTTCCGAGCAATGTGATCTATGCAATTCAGGAGGATGACGCGTCATCGCTGTGGATAAGCATGAACGCCGGACTCGCACAGTTCAATCCCGAAAAGGAAACATTCACTACGTTCTATGTCGAAGAGGGTCTGCAGAGCAACGAGTTCTACAAAAACGCGTCGTTCAAGGACGCCAACGGCACTATCTACTTCGGCGGAATGAACGGAATCACCTACTTCAATCCCAAGAATGTGATAATTCCGGGTCGCAAGTGGACAGTGAGAATAACCGACTTCTATGTTCACGGCAACGCGATAAAAGCGGGCATGAAATCAGGCTCCAGGACTATAATAAAAACTCCGGTGTTCAAGGCTCAGGAGTTTAAGCTCGCCCATACCGACAACTCATTCTCAATTGAATTCGGCACACGCGAGTACAACCGTCCCGAATCGCTGATCTACCGCTATTCGCTCGACAATGAAAAGTGGATCGACCTACCCCACGGAACCAATGCCGTAAACTTCAGCGACATGTCGCCCGGAAACCACACGCTGCGCATAGTAGCCGTGGACAACGGCATCCAGTCAGATGAATCGGTGATTACAATCAACATCGCCCCGGTGTGGTATAACTCATGGTGGACCAAGCTGATCTACCTCATAATCGTGCTTGGCGTGATATACTACGCCTACTACGTGATTCAGATGCGCGCCCGCCGCAAGAGAGAGGCAATCGAGCGAAACTACGAGGCACAAATCAACGAGGCCAAGCTCCAGTTCTTTATAAACATATCGCATGAGATACGCACTCCTATGACGCTCGTGATGAGTCCGTTGCAAAAGCTCATGGCATCCGACGACAATCCGGCACGCCAGAAGGACTACCGCACCATCAACCGAAACGCCAAACGAGTTCTGCGACTTGTAAACGAACTGATGGACATCAGGAAAATCGACAAGGGCAAGATGCTGCTGTCGTTTACCGACACCCCCATAGTGCCGTTTATCGACGACCTCTGCGACCTCTTTAAACCCGTAGCCGACAGCAAGGACATCACCCTGACATTTGACCACGAGGGGCATGACGACATGGAGCTGTGGGTTGACCCGGCCAACTTCGACAAAATCATCATGAACCTGCTGTCGAATGCGGTGAAATACACCCCCAACGGCGGCAAGATTGACATAAAGCTTACATCGGGAACCGACGACAACACCACCGGACCGCTGCACCAATATGCCGAAATCAGCGTCACCGACACGGGTATAGGCATACCCGAATCGGAACGACAGCACATATTCAAGCGTTTCTATCAGGTGCGCAACAACCAGACCGGAGGCACCGGCGTGGGACTCCACCTCACAAGCTCTCTTATAAAGCTCCATTACGGCACAATCAACATTGAGGACAATCCAGAGGGACAAGGCACCCGCTTCGTCGTGAGAATACCGCTCGGACACGAGCATCTGCCTGTCAACCAGCTCAACATCCCTATGGCGCAGTCGTCAGTGCCCAAGCACACAACAAGCATGGTACTCGTGCCCGACATCAATGAAACCGACAACGACAACGTGAAGGTAAAGGTGAGTGAACGCGTACTGGTGGTCGAGGATGACGAGGAGATTCGCAACTACGTGGCTCACGAATTGTCGACCCACTACAAGGTAGATACGTGTGCCAACGGCAAAGAGGCGCTTGACATAATATTCAAGCAGCAACCCGATCTCGTGATAAGCGATGTGATGATGCCTGAAATGGACGGTCTTGAGCTGACACGACGCATAAAGAAGAATATCAACCTCAACCACATACCCGTAGTGCTGCTTACTGCCAAGAGCCGCGAGGAGGACAATCTTGAAGGACTTGAAACCGGCGCCGACGCCTACCTGACCAAACCGTTCAACATCGACATCCTCATAAAGACAGTCAACAACCTGCTCAAGAGCCATCAGCGGTTACGCAACACATTCAGCGGCAACCAGACACATGACGAGAAAGTCGACGACATCGACACGACATCGAGCGACGACAAGCTCATGGAGCGCATCATGAAGGTTCTCAACAAGAATCTCGGCAATCCCGACATAACGGTGGAAACACTCGCCAACGAGATAGGCATAAGCCGCGTACACCTCCACCGCAAGCTGAAAGAGCTTACCAATCAGTCACCCCGCGACTTCATTCGCAACACACGCCTGCGCAAGGCCGCCAAACTTCTTGTCGAGAAGAAGCTCACAGTGGCCGAAGTGGCCGACCTTACAGGATTCCGCAATCCCAACAACTTCGCTACATCGTTCAAGGAGTTGTTTGGCGTTTCTCCAACCGTATATATGGAACAACACCCCGACTCACCGGAAGAGTGAGCGGGGTGTCATCCCAATTTTCATTAATAAAAAAGCCGCAATGCCGTCCTGCTACAGGTCGGCATATACAGTTATTACATCGCCCGGGGCGGTGTCAATGTCGTATTCGTATATTTCGGGGAGGTCGACACGTGCATCAGCCGCATTACCGTTGACAATGGGCTTAGCCACCTTGGCGCTTGCATAAAGCGGATTGGGGCAAGGACCCGAAGCCTTGCGCAGATTGTCGCCCTTCAGCGGCACATAGGAGCGCAAGCGCAGAACACCGCCGTTACGCGAGGCAATGCGCGCCTCACTGAGTTTTCCATCGTTCCATGTCATGTTGACATCGAAGTTTCCGCGAGCCTTCAGTCCGGTCACGCTTCCGGCGCTCCATGCGTCGGGAAGAGCGGGCAGCAACTGCACAGCTCCATCGTGACTCTGAAGAAGCATCTCGGCCACACCGGCAGTAAATCCGAAGTTACCGTCGATCTGGAACGGCGGATGCGCGTCAAACATGTTGGGATACAATCGTCCGTCAGGATATTTGCGTGCGCTGCGGTCGTCGGGAAGCAGGGAGATGAGATTGCGCACGATTTCGTAGGCATGGTTGCCGTCGAGCAGTCGCGCCCACAGGTTAAGCTTCCATCCTATACTCCATCCGGTAGCCTTGTCACCGCGCTGGTTCAATGTGTTACGTGAGCCTGCGAAAAGAACGGGATTGGCATAAGGCGAAATCTGATTGCTCGGATAGAGTCCATAGAGATGTGACACATGGCGATGCTCGTCACGTGGATTATCGGCGTCGACAAGCCATTCCTGCAGCTGTCCGTGACGGCCCACCTGCATGGGAGGCAGACGGTCGATGGTGTGGCGCAGCGAATCACGGTAAGCGGCATCCACTCCGAGAACCTCGGCAGCCAGCATAACGTTGTTCATCGCGTCAAACGCTATCTGATTGTCCATCGTGCATCCTGCTATAATTGTAGAGCCATCACTGCTGTAACCGTGCTCGGGCGATGTAGAGGGAACGGTAACAAGCCATCCGTGACGGGGATGCTCCACCATATTGCTCATGCAGAAATCGGCACAACCCTTCATTATGGGATAGTACTTCTTCAAGAACTCCTTGTCGCCGGTATAGAGGTAGTGCTGCCACAAGTGGGTAGCAAGCCATGCACCGCCATTGGGCCACATGCCCCAGGCAGCGGCATCAACAGGACCGCAAGCGCGCCATATATCGGTGTTGTGATGGGCAACCCATCCTTTTGCACCGTATAGCTCGGAGGCGGTAACGGCACCAGTTTTCGACAGATCGGTAATCATGTCAAACAACGGCTGATGTGTTTCGCTCAGGTTGGTAACCTCGGCGGGCCAATAGTTCATCTCGGCATTTATGTTGAGAGTGTACTTGCTGTCCCACGGAGCATTTGAGCTTGCATTCCATATACCCTGAAGATTGGCAGGCTGTCCGCCGGGCTGGGAAGAGCTGATGAGCAGGTAACGGCCATACTGGAACAACAGCGCGGCAAGCTGCTCGTCGCCTCCGTCACGATAGGCCGCAATGCGGCTGCGTGTGTCGGCCTTCGACTTGGAACTGCCGGGAAGATTCAGTGTCACACGACCCATCATGTTTTTGTAGTTGCGCACGTGCATGGCCGCAAGCATGAAATAGGGACGCTTCATGGCCGCAGCCAGTGTCTTTGATGCCGAGGCAAGGGCATCGCCGCTTGTGTTGTTGTAACTTACAAAGTTGGTGGCACCCGAAATGTAGATTGTGGCATTGCCCGCATCCTTTACCATGAGCGAATCACCGCTGCACGACAGCTGTCCGTCGGTTACAACCTTGACAATTGCAGCAGCATGCAATGCGGCGGGAACACCCTCCTGCTCTACCCCGTTTATCGATATAGTGAGAGAGTCGCCCGAAGCCTTGACTGTGTGCTCAAGCTGACAAGAGTAACCGAGATTGAAATTGAGCGCACCCTTGCGGTCGGCCTCGACTGTCATAACGATTATGTCGTTGCCAAATGGAGCAAAAGCTGTGCGACGATAACGCACACCGTCGACAACATAGGTAGTGGCTGCCATGGCGTTGTCAAGGTCGAGTGTACGGGAGTAGTCGCTGTAGTTGTTTTGTCCGGGGAAATTGAGGAACAGGCTTCCGAAGGGAAGATAACGCATTCCGTGCTGCGGAGTCATGAATGTAGCATCGATGAGTTTCTGGGCCTCGCCGAACTTGTCGGCAAACACCAGTCCGCGTATCGAGTCAAGAGCCTGACGGGCAGCGGGGTTGTTGTTGCTGTAGGGACCGCCGGCCCAGAAAGTTTCCTCGTTCAGCTGAATCTCGTCACGCGGCACTCCGCCGTATATCATGGCACCCATCTTGGAGTTTCCGATAGGCAGAGCCTCAACCCAGGTCTTGGCCGGCTCATTGTAGGTGAGCCTCATGTCGCCGGGCACAATCGACACCTCGGCGGGAATGCCCATAAGTTCGAGCATCTTAAGCGCATAGCGCTCGCCGAGCTTACGATAGCCCTGAGCGGTGAAATGCAGTCCGTCGGGAGCACCCTGGCATCCGGCCGACGATATGACATGGCCCGTAGGTATAACCTCGGGAATCTTGGCAATGATCGTATTCATGCCGGCACAGTGGCCGCCCGATTCGGCAGGAAGCATCTCGCCTACAAGCAACGGCACATCCTTGGCCTTGAGCTTCAAGTCCTTCAACAGTCGGTTGTAGACTTTCTTGACCTTGTCGAGCCACTCGATTTCGCCGTTATTTGACTCGCCCTGATGAACCAATATGCCCTTGATTACACCATCCTTCTGAGCTGAACGGGCAAGTTCAACAAGATGACGATAGGGATGACCGTCGTAGGATGACGCAAAATTCTTCATCCAGTCGGCCTGCTTGGAAAGATATTCTTCGCATATATCTTCGTCAAACAGCTCTATCTTACAGCCGCCAATTGCGACATTAATCACGCCCACCCTTACATCCTCGGGAAGATTGGCGACCAAAGTGCGTCCGAAATAATCGGCCGGAGTCAATCCGGTGTTGCAACGTGCCAACGGCGGAACGGCTGTGTACCACTTGCCCTTTTCGCGTCCGAGGTCGGGACAATCCACCGCCGACATCATCAGCTGTCGCGGGCTTATGCCAAGTCGGTCACACTCTTCAATGGGAGCGTTACCTTCCATGTTGGACTGTCCTAAACAAAGGTATATGTGAAAGTTTTTGTCGGGATGACTCTTGGCCGACAAGCCAAGAGCCATCACCATCAACAAAATCCAAATACTTCTTTTCATATTCGTTATTTTCATATTCGTTACTTTTTAATTATTCAAGGATACCGCCGCCTACTGTCTGCTCTACAGGTATCATCAAGCCGTTTTCATCGTAATTGAGCTTGTCGACACACACTGCACGACGACCGATTGCACCGGGAATGCTGTCGATTGTAAGATCGGCATTGTGATAGAAGAGATAGGTCTGGCCATTGAAATCGGCGATTCCCGGATGTATTGTGAAGCTGTTTTTGGCAGCGCCGGTCACCTCACCGCGCGGAGTCCACTCACCATTGACACTGTCGGCTGTGGCATAAGCGATAGTTTCACCTCCGTTACCTATTGAAGCATAGGTAAGGTAGTAGATGTCGCCGCGCTTGTGCAGCCAGGGGCCCTCAACGTAACGAGGTACATCGACAACCTTTATGTCGCCGTCGATTTCGATCATGTTGGGCTTCAGCTTGGCAAGGAAGCAGGTTCCGTTACCCCAGCACAGCCATGCATCGTCACCGTCGATAAGCACAGTGGGATCGATGTCGTTCCACCATCCGCGCTTACCGTTGTCGGTCATGTCATCCGACACAAGAGGCTTGCCTATTGCATCGACAAACGGCCCTGTGGGGCTGTCGCTCACGGCAACACCAACCGCATAGCCGGGATACTCCTCGTTGCCCTGCAGAGTTGTATAGTAGTAGAACTTACCGTCACGCTCAACCACCTGCGAAGCCCAGGCATCGCCCACTTCACGGGTCTTCTGCGACCAAGCAAAGTCGGAGGGACGCAACACAACACCGTGGTCGGTCCACTCCTTCATGTCGGGAGTAGAGTAGCACAACCATTCGGTGATGTTGAACTCCTTGCCGCCCGAAGCCGAGTCCTGACCGGCATAGTACTCGTCATGTCCTACATAGAGGTAAAGACGGCCGTCATGCACCATCGGGGCCGGGTCGGCGGTAAACTTGTTTTTCACGATAGGATTGCCTACGAAAGCAAAAGTGCTGTCCTTTGGCTCTTCGGTATTGGCTTCACCCTTTTTTGTTCCTGTACCGGCACAGCTTGCAAGCATGCACAGTACAGCCATTGCAATGTAAGATTTCATTTTTTTATTTAAAACTTGTTATTCTGCGTTCAATTGAATTGCCAGTAGTCCCATTCAAACAGATTGTCACCGTCGCCTTTGAAACAGAACACTACATCGTGTACACCCTTGGCGCCCTTGACCTTGCACTCCGACAGCGAGAAGTCGGCTGAAGACTTGAGAGGAAGTGTTGCCACCACGGGACCCTTGTCGCTGTCAAGACGCACTTCGATTACTGCTCCCTGCTTGGCGTTGCGGGTTGCCGCCTTGAAGTTCTTGGCGCCTTTCTTGCCAAAATCGACACCACGCAATGTGAGCGTTTCACCATTGTCGATGTTGTTGACGCATATACCTCCGTCGGCGAGAGGAGCGGTCTTCAATCCGTAACCCCAAGCCATTGTTTCGGCTTCAACTCTGCGATAGGGGTTGAAGAATTCTATCTGCTCGAGAACGTTGTCCTTCCAATAGGGAACCTCCTTGATAGTTCCATCGGGATTGTAGTGCATTTCGGCGGCTGAAACCGAGCGGCGCTCCTTGTGCTTGTCGGTTTCAATGCGCAACAGGTCATAATTCAATCCGAACACATAGGATTTCCCCTTATAGTCGATTATACCGGGATGGTTGCCGCGAGTGCGCTGAGTGTGGTCCATGATGTGTCCCTTGTATTCCCAAGGCCCTGTGGGGCTGTCGCTCATCGCATAGCCTATACCCTCGGGGCAGCATGTCGACGCAAACGCGAGATAGTAGTGTCCGTTTCTCTTATAGAACCAGGGGCCCTCCTGATAATCCTCGATATGAGGCAGTTTCACGATGTCGCCCGAATAGGAAATCATATCCTCGTTCAGCTTCACATAGTAGAGGTCGGGGTTGCCCCAATACATGTAAGCCTGTCCGTCGTCATCGATGAATACGGTAGGATCTATGTCGTTCCAATGCTCTTTCTGCCACACGAGCGACTTACCTATGGGATCCTTGAACGGGCCGTAAGGCGAATCGGCTACGAGCACGCCTATGCCGTTACCGTGAATCGGGCAATACATGTAGAACTTGCCGTTACGCTCTATAACCTGTTCGGCCCAGGCTCCGTTATCCTTGTCAATCCACTTGAAATCCTTCAATGAAGCCACAGCGCCCCGGTCGGTCCAGTTAACCATGTCGGTTGAAGTGTAAAGCAGCCAGTCAAGCATCTTGAATCCCTCGGCATCATCCTCATCGTGAGTAGTGTAGAGGTAAATAGTGTCATTATACACCATAGGCGCAGGGTCGGCGGTGTACTTTGTCTGAACCAACGGATTCTGAGCCGCGGCAAATGGAGCACCCAAAGCAACCAGTGCTCCAAAAGTCATTAAATCAATAATTTTCATAAAATGTACATGTATGGATTTATGGTTAATACTTATTTTGCATTGCCAACTACGACAAGGCCGCCCTTGCTCGGGATAGAAACCTTGAGCGGCTTCTTCTTGTTGAGCTTCATCTCCTTGGCGGTACCGTTGAGAGCCTTATCGTCGGTGTACATCATGACGGGCTGCTCGCGGTCAATCATGGGAAGCTCAAGCGACAGTTCGCACGGAGCGTCCTGAGCGTTTACACCGGCAATGTACCACTTGTCGCCGTTGCGGCGTGCCACAACGACATAACGGCCAGGGTAACCGTCGATGAACTCGATGTCGTCCCATGTTGTGGGAACGCTCTTCATGAAATCGATAGCCCATGCCGGAGCATCGGTGAGGTTGTTGGGAGCAAGAGCGAAGTGCTGTACGGGGCTCTGGAACAACACGGCTGTAGCGAGAGCGAATACATCGGATGTCACGCGTCGGCTGCCTCGGTTGGGTTCGTTCTTATAGTTGTAGAACTTGTTGAGCGCGCTGCCGCCGAAGTCCATGCTGCCCACAGTGTTGCGAATGAACGGATGCAGTGTTGCGTTGAAAGCCTCGGCATCGCAGCTGCCCTGCGAGAAGTGCAGGTTCTCGCTTGCAAGCACGGCTTCGCTCGCAGCGAAGTTGGGATACATTTTCTCCCATCCGCGAGGCAGTGTGCAGCCGTGGAATATGACGAGAAGTCCGTAATCATTGGCATCGGCGAGAATCTCCTCATAGAGGCGCATCATCTCCTGCTTGTCACCGCCGAAGAAGTCGACCTTTATGCCGCGAATGCCGTTGTCGTGCATCCACTTCATCTCACGGCGACGGGCGATTGCGTTATCCATGATGCCACGCGGTCCCTGCGGAGCGTGATTCCAGTAGCCGTTGGAGTTGTACCACAGATAGAGGTCAACACCCTTTGACTTTCCGTAACGAGCAAGTTCCTCGATCTTGTCATAGCCTATCTGGGTGTCCCAAAGCGCATCGACAAGTATCGACTCATAGCCCATGGCTGCCGAGAAGTCGATGTAACGGCGCTGCTCATCGTAATTTGTAGCACCGTCCATGCCTATGATCCAGCTCCACGAACCCTTGCCGTAGTCGTAGTCCTGTGACGGTTCATATTTGCGTGACACTACATCAAAAGGTGCGGTGGTTTCAACGATGGGAGCGAGGTCGGTTCCCACGGTGATTATGCGCCACGGGGTTTCACCGGGAAGAGGAATTCCGGCAAAAGCCGAGCCGAGTCCGTTCATCTCACCCTCCTGGGGATAACCAATGCTGTAGGTGTTGCCGTTACCTCCCATGAGTCGGCTTGCACAGTAACCGCCGTCGACTCCTGTTTCGGAGATGAGAGTCCATCCCTTGTCGCCGTTACGGAACAGGCAGGGGAATGAGTAACCCGCGCCATAACCGTTCTTGCCAAGTACATCGTCAACGGTGTAGGAAGTTTCGTAACTCGGCGATGTGCCTGCGAAACCGCCCATAGGCTTGCTCTGCGGACACAGGAATGTGGTTGTGCCGTCGGGCATGACAAATCCGGTAGCCTCGCTCTTGATGACGCTGCTGCGTCGGTCGCGCTGCGGATATATGTGATACTTGAATGCTACATCGTTGTCGGCAACCTGAAAAATGACATCATATACGGGCTTGCCGTCACGTGTGAACTTGAATGTGCGCTGATTGGCGTTATAATCAATGTTGCTTTTCTTGATATTGGGGAGTGAATAGCTCTCATGGATTTCGGTCACGGGCGTCACTTCGGTCATGGTCATGCCTGAAGTGTAGTCACCCAAGTCGCTTACAAAGCCCAGCGGTGACGGCATCAGGAAATCGACTCCGTCGTATTTCACACTGTATTTCGGAGTGCCCGCTGCATCGGTCACTTCAACACTAAGTTTGCCATCGGGGCTTGATACGACATCTGACGCAGCAGATGCCGAGAACGCCGTGGCCAATCCTAAAAATAATAAACTGAATTTATCCATTGCAATAAAGAAAATCTTTGGTTATTTAACAAAATTAAGCCTAAAATGCGAATAGGGCAACTAAATATGTAACATAAATCTCTACCCATGTTACGATGCGCCTATTTGACCCTCATTCGTTATCCGATAATAATAAATTTCACTATTTTTGCAAAAAAGTCACGCTATGTCACCAATAAAAAATAAAGTCAAATTCACATTAACGCCCAACATCATCACATTATCGGCATTCATTGTATTCTCATATATGCTGCTTGCAGAGAAAAACGGGTACATGTTACGATGGTATGATGAGATGTCACTCTTCCTGCCCAACCGGCTCTTCTTCGATTCATTCATGAACTATCCGGGAGGAATATTGCGTTACATCGGCGCGTTCCTAACCCAATTCATGTACTATCCCTGGCTGGGTGTAACGATACTTGTTGCGCTGTGGATTTTCATGTCATGGGTAATCAAGCGCACATTTTCGCTTGACGGATCGGCCTATCCGCTCACACTCATAGCACCGCTGCTGATGATTGCAACCATAGTGCAGCTCGACGAGGCGTGGCTTTCGCTCAACACTCCCGGTTACCTATTTTCCAACACACTCGGATTTACGCTGTCGACAGCAGCGTTACTTGCCTATCGCTCTATCGGCAATCCGATGTTAAGAGCCGTGACAGGGGTGATAATCGTTGCGACATACCCGCTTTTCGGTTTCTTCGCCCTGCTTGCCGGGGTAATATGCATTGCCTGTGAGACGGTTACAATCACGCTCTCGCGCCGTTATCAAGGCATTACGGCCATCGTGGTGACGATTGCGGCAATAATAGCAGTGCCACAACTCTACTTCAGGTATATGCCGGGAACTACGGTCGACAACAACTGCCTCTATGTCAAAGGTCTTCCCGAGCTGATGATGAAGGGATGGGACATGTATCTGTGGATTCCGTTGATTACCACAAGCCTGCTGCTGGTGATATTGGCTGCGACACAAAAATTAATCGGCGACAAATTCAAGTCGTCGAAAGGCGTAAACTATTTCACTATAGCGTGTGTGGTGCTGACAGCTCTCTACGGATATTCAGCCGGACAGAAAAGCGAACAACTGCGTGCTACGGTGCTGATGTTGTATCACATCGACCATAACCGATGGGACAATGTAGTGAACGTTATGTCACGCGTGAAGGAACAACCTGACTATAACATGACGCTGCTCAACAACACTGCATTGATAAAACTCGGAGGAGGTGCCAACAGCACGATAAAACCTCGAAACACACCCGACGGCAATCCCCGAAAAAATGAATCATTCACAATGACCGCATTCGTGCAGGTTCCCGTGAACTACCACCTCGGCAAGACCAACCAGTCATACCGATGGGCGATGGAGCACTCGGTGAAATACGGCAAACGCGTGTATTTCCTCAAATACATGGTGAAATGTGCGCTGCTAAACGATGACTTCAAACTTGCCAAGCGTTACAACGACCTGTTGATGTCGACAATGTTTCACCGCAACTGGGCTGAACATTACAACCGTTACATCGAGAATCCCGAATTGATGAAGCAGAGTCAGGAGTTCATGTCGATACCCAAACTGCTACCGGCCGATTAAGCTATTCAGCCGAGTCGGAAACGAACTTTACGGGACATGCATCGCCGAGAATTGCATCGAGCAACTCGGCTCGCGGCACTTCAACCGGCGCTACAAAAAATTCAGGAACGTTATAGGACTTCATCAGGTGACGATAGTAGTCGGGCGACTCCTGCGGCACGACGAATGCCTTTGAGGCCTTTCCTTCGGGAGAAAAATAGGTTATGTAGGGACGCGTATAAGATCCGTCGTCACGACGCGAACTGAACACTATCCATCGCGAATTGGACGACCAGGAATGGTAACTTTCGGTGTCGTCACTGTTGGCTTCGGTAAGTTCACGGTTCTCACCGGTTGCCAAATCGACTACATAGAGGTCGCTTTCAGGATGCCATATATGGAATGTGCCGAACGGGGCCATGCTGTAGAGCAGGTAACGGCCGTCAGGCGACACTCGGGGAAGTAACGCGCTTTTTCCCGATGACGCTACATTGACAATCGTGTCGGGGCTGGAGAAACAGGTTTCGGGATCGAAGTCACGGTACACTATGTCGTAACGCACACTGTCATACTTTTCAATGATGTTTCCGGGACCGGAACCTTCAGGATATGCGGCAACCGAATAGTAGAGGCGCTTGCCGTCGGGATGCCATGCCGGGAAAGTTTCCAGCAATGTAGTGTCGGCTGCGATGTTGCGCACTTCATCGCGGTCGATGTCGTAGAGAATCATGTCGGATTTAGTGTCGTAGACCTCAACCTTGCGGTCGCCCACCGAAAAGAATCGCTGCTTGGTGGTGTTGACCGAATAGGCAATGAGATTGAGCGTGGGATGCCATGCGGGGTAAACGCCGGCCGCCAACGTGCTGTCGGTCTTAAGATTCACCTTGCGCACCTTGCCGTCGGTCATCAATACCGTGCCGCCATGGAACTGACGCACATGAAACTGCGAACTGCCGTCGCGATATTGGTTACGCGGCACGTGACAGTTGATGCAGAATCCTCGGCTGTCGTCGTTAAGCAACGTGTTGTTGAACACCACATCCTCATCAAACGATGTCAAGTCACGCTGATTGATGGTGAGCAGCGCATATTGCTCATAGGATGGTTCGATAAGTCGGTAAGAGATGTAAGGGTCTATATCGTCGGGAGCCACAGTGCAGGAAAACGTGTAACGCTTCCACTTGCCGCTGTCGTCCTTTACAAACACTTCGTAGTCGAGTGTCTTTCCGCGATTGGCTTCAAGCAGTTTATGCCAATCGTCGATATTCCACTTCACCACACGGCCGGCGGCAGTGAGTTCACCGCCGTCGGCCCCTGTGATGCGTGTTACGTATTCTTTGCCAGGATTTACAATCTCAAAGTTCATCGGCGCGATATTGGGAGGTATCACTATTCCGGTATAGTCGGGAGTGATTTCGGGAGCCGTACCGGCATCCGTCACATTATCGACAGGCACACTTGCGGTACAGCCTGCAAAACATATCGCACATAGAAATGCCGAAAGGCATTTGAGAATGTAATCCATAACTAAAGAATCGATGTGATAATTTTTTCTTTAGCTAAGTTACACAATTAAATTGATTCCGAGCTATTTTCAGCGGGACAAATTACACGATAATTGCCGCTGAGGTGCATGAATGCGAAGAGTCGCAGCAATCCGTCGTAATAAGCGTCGAAATAACCGTCATCGTAAGGCTGATGACCCGAGTTCCACAACTTGTGGATAAACTCATAGCACTTGGGATCGGTGCAGGTGAGCGAAACAGCTGCCGAAGTAGCCACAAGACCGAGTGAGTGACGCAGTTTTGTCTTACCTCCGGCTGATGCTATGCGCTCAACTGTAGAGCCGTCGACATTGTACTGGTCAACGAAGTCATCGATACCCTGAGAGTAGAGGAAGTCCTGAATGCGGTTGCCATAGGCACGCTGCCAATCGCCGTCGGCACATGACCATGAGTAGTCAAGCGCAATGTTCATGGGCACACGCCAAGAGTCGAAGCGGAAAGCGTCGCCGAAAATGCCGTTGCGGCCGAGCAGTGTACCGTCGTAGTTGCTGTAGTCGGGGTTAAGACCGGTAACGGGATGAGTACACTTGTGCAGATATTCGCGGCTTGCCTTAGCACACTCAAGCCAGTATTCGGAGCGGTTGTCGCCGGCCCACTTGGCCCATACTTCGTAGAATGCGGGCAGATGGTAAGAGGGGTCGGTATAGCGTCCACCCCAACGGTCGGGAGTGAAGGTGATGAGCTTGTGGTTGACATCGATCAACGGAGCCACACGGTTGTGACCCGTCTTGAGCATCGACTTGTCAAGGATGTTGCGTGCCTCGGCAAGATAGTTGATGCCGGTGTCATTGCCCCATCGGTTGGAGGCGAATATCAGCGATGTGATGTAATAAAGCTCACCGTCGGAAGCGGGGCCTTGAGAGTTACGTGTACCATCGGTCTTGCAGCTCCATGCAAAGTATCCGTCCATGTCACCCGAAGAGTGCTGCATGTACTTGCGGCACCAACGCCACAGGCGGTCAAAGACATCCTTCTTGTCAAACTGAACGGCAATCATCATTCCGTAGGACATACCTTCGGTGCGCACATCATGGTTCTTTATGTCAGAGATGTAGGCCATCGAATCGCCCACCTCGAAGTAAACCTTGTTAGGACCGTGGAAAACGCTGTCGTAGATAGCGGCAAGCTTGGCATCGATTTCGGCCTGAGAATATCCGGCTTCGGCAAACATGTTGCGGTAGCGGCCTGTGGTCATAGCACCTGCAGTCCAGGGAAGAGCGTCAAAGCCTACCCAGTCGACATCGACGCGGCCATTCTGAAGAGCCACCACGAGGTCATGAACGCCAAGAGGAGCATCGCCAACGATGTCGGCTGAAACTACACGCCAGTCATTGCACTTGGGCACCTTTATCGAAGCAACCTTCTTGCCCTTGGGACCGTCGACAAGCACATTGAGCGTGCCTCCGGCAGGTGACTTAACGCGGGCCGAAACGGTCTTGACGGGCTTCTCGCCGAAGTTGACCTTATTATAACGTACCCATGAGCCGCCCTTGCTGAACGAGCTCTTCCAGCCGTCAAACTTGTTGTCGGGATTGAGGAAGTCAATCTTGACACCCTTGGGGCTTATTGAGCTGTAACGGTCAATTTCAATGTGACGGCGAGCGTCGGATATACCTACACCACGGAGAGTGGGAACTACCGGACGGATAGTGCCGTCGGCATTGAACTCAAGCGAGTCGATGCGAGCCGAACGGTTCTTGTCAAACTCGGGAGAGTAGTCGTTGTGATGATAGAAGAGATACCACTGGCCGTTGTACTCTACAATCGAGTGATGGTTGGTCCAGCAGCCTGTGGGCGATTCCTCCATTATAACGCCCTTGAACTCAAACGGGCCGAGGGGATTGTCACCCATTGCATAGGCCAATGTTTCGGTTTCCTTGCGTACCCAGGGGAATGTATAGTAGTACTTTCCGTTACGCTTGAAGATAAACGGACCTTCCTTGAAACCGTCGGGCAGACCTTCCATTCTCACGGGATCGGAAGCGAGCTCAACCATGTTGTCCTTGAGCTTTGCACCCATCATGCCGCCTCCCGACCAGTAGATATAGCTCTGGCCGTCGTCGTCAATAAGGACACAGGGGTCGATACCGTTGACACCCTTGATAGCCTCACGCATGGGCATGAACGGGCCGGTAGGCGATGTCGAGCGGGCAACACCTATCTGGAATCCGCGACGCTCACCCTTGGGTGCCGAGGGGAAGTAGAAAAAGTACTCTCCGTTTTTGTAAACGCAATCGGGCGCCCACATCGAATAAGAGTCGGGGCGTACCCAAGGCACATTGTTCTGAGTTATTATCATGCCGTGGTCGGTCCAGTCGACAAGATTGTCGGAGGAGAACACATGATAATCGGCCATGCAGAACCATTCCTTGAGGCTCTCGATGGGGCTGGGAATGTCGTGCGATGGATAAAGATACATTTTTCCATTAAAAACTCGCGCCGTAGGGTCGGCGGTAAACTGGTCGCGCACAATGGGGTTCTGGGCCGTCGCAAACATCGAGGCCAACCCTAACGCGCCGGTAGAAATGATAGTTAAAAATCGGTGGTTCATGGTGACTTTAAAAAATTACTATTATTTGAAAATTCGCTGTGCAAAACGATATAGGCTTTCGCGCCAAACGGGCCATGTGTGGCCGCCGGGAGTTTCAAAGTACTCATACTTCAATCCCAGGTCGTCGAAACGCTTCATCATAACCTGACAATTATTGTAGGCGATATCCTCCTTACCTCCCATCGAAATCCACACATTGCGGAACTGACGGTTGAAGTAATCGGTATCCTTCTTGATGCGGTCGTAATACTTCTCGGTGTCATTGCCCATACCGCCGGGAGCGGCCGAAGTGGCCCACCAGCCCGAACTGAACACGCCGAGATTGCTGAATAGCTCGGGATGCGTGATAGCTGCGTTCAACGCATGGATTCCACCCATCGAAAGGCCGGCGATGGCACGACCCTCGGGACCTGCGATGACGCGATAGTTGCTCTCGACCAAGGGAATGCATTCCTTGATAAGTTCCTCGGTGAAGTCACGGCTGTTGCCGTCGCTCATCACGATGATCATAGGCACGGCCTTGCCCTGGGCAATGAGGTTGTCCATGATTATGTCGGTGCGGCCCTGCTGCGACCATCCGCGCTCGTCCTCGCCTCCACCATGCTGAAGATAGAGCACGGGGTAACGGTCGGTCGAGCTGTTGTAGCCCGGCGGAGTGTAGATGAACATGCGCTTGTCGGCATTGTCGACCGACGAGTGATAGCGACGCTGCACCACTTCGCCGTGAGGCACATCGGCCAACTCAAATCGCTTGTCACCCTCGGCGTAGGGCACTTCAAGACCCGAAGCCATGACTCCGCAGCCGAAGAACGACTCGCTTGCCGGGTCGGCAACCCTTGCGCCGTCAACAACGAGGAAATAGTAGTGGAAACCGGGCATAAGCGAATCGGTGACGCAACGCCACACACCGTTGTCGTCGCGTGTCATGTCATAAAGACGGCCAAGGTCGAGCTGAACCTTCTTGGCTTCGGGAGCCTTAACCTCAAATGCCGCACGATTGCCTGGCAGGATGCGGGGCACCTGCGAACGACGCACGGCATTTACCGAAACCTGCCCTTCGGGCTTGCCGGCATCCCCGGCAACGATGGTGTTGCCGAGTGCCAGCGTCAAAAGCATTATGAATATCAATGTCTTTTTCATTTCTTGTCAGATTTAAATATCAACGGTAAAAATTCATTGAGGCAACGACGCCATGTGAGCCACTCATGATGAGTGCCGGGCGACTCATAGTAGATGCAGTTGATGCCGTTGTCGCGGAGAGCCTGGCTGATGCGGTCGCTTCCGAAATTCTCCTCCGAGCCCATTCCCATGAAGAGGGTGTGAACCTTGGAGTTGAAAGCGTCGGCATCGGCAAACACGCCACCGTAGAGAGTGGGTATCTGATCAAGCGGGAGGAAGAGCGCGCCGCTGAATGTGCCTATGTGCGAGAACTTGTCAAGATTGGGAAGCGCGGTCTGGAATGTTTCGCGTCCACCCCATGAGAGGCCTGCCATGGCACGGTTGTCGCGGTCGGTGAGAGTGCGGAAGTTGCCGTCGATGAAAGGAATGATCTCCTCAAGCATGATGGGAGTGAACGATGCGCCAAACTGCTCCATCGTTTCGCCCTTGCGTGCTCCGAATGAGTAACCGCAGTTGCCGTAGTCCATAACCACAATCATGGGCACGCACTTGCCGGCAGCAATCTGGTTGTCCATGATGTTGGCCATCATGCCCTGCTGCGACCATCCGCGCTCGTCCTCGCCCATTCCGTGCTGGAGGTAGAGAACGGGATAACGCTTCTGAGGCGATGTTTCATACTCGGCGGGGGTGTAGACGAAGCAGCGACGCTCGGCATTCTCCAGATTGGAGTAATACTTGCACTCGCGCACCTGTCCGTGAGGAACGTTCTTGTCAAACGTATAGTAAGCGGCAGCCTCCTTTGACTCGGGAATCTCGATGCCGCCCGACATCTTGCCGCAGCCGAAGAAGGCCTCGGTAGCGGGGTCGATGACCGAAACACCGTCGACAACAAGGAAATAGTAGTGGAAGCCCTCGACAAGCGGATCGGTGGTTCCGGTCCACACGCCGTCGGCATCCTTTGTCATGTCATACTTCTTGCCGCAGATGTCGACTTTTACATCCTTGGCATCCTTAGCAGCAAGCTTAAACGTGGCGCGTGACTGTGAATCGACACAGGGATACTGCGCTTCGGGGATGTTGGTCGAAGCGGGAGTTCCGTGAGGAGTGTCGTCTACGGCCAACGCGGTCATTGGCAGTAGCGTCATGACCACAGCGGTAATTAGATGGTTCATAATTGGTTGATTGATTGGTTGGTGTAGTATTTATTTTAAAGTTAGGTGCAATGATTTAAGATTATCCGACGAGCCGCCGTAGAGAATCTCATATTTTCCGGGTGTGACAGCCATGCGTCCCGACTTCTGGTCGTAGGTCTTGAAAGCGTCGGGAGTGAGCGTGAATGCGATGTCACGGCTTGCTCCGGCAGGCAATGTCACACGCTTGAAGGCACGTAACGTCTTGACGGGACCGCCGAAGTCACCCTCCTTGCGGATGTAGACCTGCACAACCTCGTCGCCGTCACGCTTGCCTGCGTTACGCAGCTTGATATTGAGATTGACATTGTCGCCGCACTTGGCCGACTTGCGGTCGAGCGAAGCCGACTCGTAGTCAAATGTCGTATAGCTCAATCCGTGACCAAACGCATAGAGCGGCTTATCCTTCATGTAACGGTAGGTGCGTCCATCCATGCTGTAGTCGAGGAAGTCGGGAAGCTGCGAGTCGTCGCGGTAGAATGTCACGGGAAGTCGTCCGGCAGGGTTGTAGTCGCCGTAAAGCACCTCGGCGACAGCAGTACCGCCGGCCTGACCTGGATACCATGCCTGGAGAATGGCATCGCATATCGAATCCTCGGGAGCGAGCGCAACGGCCGAACCCGAACAGTTGACATAGACAATCTTCTTGCCCTGCGCCTTGAGGCTCTTAAGCAGATTGCGCTGCATAGCCGGAAGCTCGATCGACTCGCGGTCGCCGCCTCGGAATCCGGGCACGCTCACGGGCATCTCCTCGCCTTCGAGCGACGGAGCGATTCCGCCTACGAATATCACCACATCGGCGTCACCTGCATTGGTGTCGTAGTCCTTGATCATGCCTATGTCGAAGCTGAGCAGCGCGGTGCGGTCGCCGGCACCGTAGAGCAACTCAATGTCGTAACTCTTGCCCTTCTCGGCGTTGAAGGTGCAGGTGTAGGTGTTGCGGTTGCCCTTGGTCGAGTTGTCGACGAGCGTAACGCCATCGACCGAAAGGCGACGGAAGCCGTTGTCGGTGCGCAGCTGCATGGTGTAGCGTCCCGACTCCTCAGGCTTGAATGTGCCCACGTAACGCGCCGAGAAACCGGTGAGGTTGACACCGGGGGCAAACACCGTGGCACCGCCGGTCGACTTGTTGACGGGAACGGTGAGTCGCTCCACGGCCACCGATTGACCGTCGCGTGACTTGTTGTTCCAATAGGTTGCGGTGAGTCCCGGCTTTCCGTCAGATGACAGGAGATTGAAGCACGACACGAAATTATTGTTGATCACGTGGTCGCATCCACGCAGATAGGGAATGTCACGCCCAGTGATGTCACGCACTCCTTCAAGCACGGTGACGGTGTGGGACGGAAATCCGTTGTAGTTGCCCCACTGCATCACCGAGTCGTTGGCATTGGGGCCCATGACGATTACCGAAGCGTTACGTGCCAGCGGAAGCACGCCGTTGTTCTTCAACAGCGTCATCGACTTGCGCGCCATGTCGAGAGCGAGGGCTCGGTTGGCCTTGCTGTCGACAGCCGACATGGGAATCGACGCCCAGGGCGATGAAGCGTCATCGTCCATCTCGCCGAGGCTGAAACGCGCTTCAAGAAGTCGCATGACGCTCTCGTCGATAGCCTCTTCGGTGATAAGACCGCGGTCGATGGCCTCGCGCAGGTTGCCAAAGTCGGAGCCACACTCGAGATCGGTGCCCGACAGCACTGCATCGGCACTTGCGTCGACACCCGACTGATGGGTAGCGTGGGCGCGCTTGTTGTGGAAGTCGTTCATGGCCCAGCAGTCGGTCACGATAATCTTGTCGTAACCCCACTCGTTGCGCAGGATGTCGATGAGGAGCTTCTTGCTGCTGCAGCAAGGCTCGCCCTCAAAACGGTTGTAGGCACACATCACCTGCCCCACCCCTGCGTCGACAAGGGTCTTGAACGCGGGCAGATAGGTTTCCCAAAGGTCGCGCGGATCGATGTCACGCGCATCAAATGAGTGACGGTTCCACTCCGGGCCGCTGTGCACGGCATAGTGCTTGGCACCGGCAATGGTCTTTATATATTTTGAGTCGGCGGGTCCCTGGAGTCCGTTGACAACGGCTTCGCCCATTACCGAAGCCAGATAGGGATCCTCGCCGTAGGTTTCCTGGCCGCGTCCCCATCGCGGGTCGCGGAAAATGTTGACGTTGGGTGTCCAGAATGTCAATCCCTGATAGCGGCCGTGACGGCCTTCGCGTCGGAAGCCGTTGTACTTTGCACGCGCCTCGTCGCTGACTGCGTTGAAAGCTGCCAGCACGGCATCATTGTCAAATGTTGCGGCCATGCCTATGGATTGAGGAAATACGGTGGCGAGTCCGGCGCGGCCCACGCCGTGCAAGGCTTCGTTCCACCAATTATATTCGGGAATGCCCAGCCTTTCAATGGCCGGGGAAACATCCATCATCAATGATATCTTTTCGTCAAGAGTAAGACGAGTCAACAAATCGGCGGCACGTTCATGCGCGCCAAGTGAAGCATCACGGTAAGGTTCGGAAACCTGTGCTGAAGCGACAAGCGATACGATAGCCAACAATGTTGACAGTATGAATCTCATGGGCAAAATGATTGGTTATGAAGTTTAAGAATACAAAAATAGCATATTGTCGACAATAAATCGACAATATGCTATCAAAAAATTTTCAGATTACTGCTGGCTCAATGCATCGCAGAAGCCTCCGTAAGCGGGTTTGCGGGCATAATTGATGTCCCAAAGACCTACAGGTTCTCCGGCACGCCATCCCGATCCGTCAGGTGAGTCGGTGATGCACCACTGGGTGATGCCGTACTGCTGAGCGGCAGGAATTATCTCGAAGTACTTGGTCACGATGAACTTGTAGTACTCGGCCATAGCCTTCTGCTGTTCAAATGTTACATCGGCAGTCTTGATGCTGTTGCCTTCAGCGTCGGCGATACCCATGTCAAGCTCAGAAATCTTGATGAGCTTGCCGGTTGATGCGAGAAGCTCAAGCATCTTCACTACGTGATCTTCCTTGCTCTTCTGAGTTTCGGGATTCATGTAGTAGGTTACGTGCATCTGAGTACCGATACCGTCGATAACTGTTTCGCCGTCAGATTCCCAACGTGCAATCCACTCAATCAAGCTCTTGAGCTTCTGGTTGTCGTCCCAGTCGCTTTCAAGGTTGTAGTCGTTGATGAAGAGCTTGAGGTCGGCGGGGTTGCCTCCGAATTCCTCGAAGTACTGACGAGCAAACTTAACGGGGATGCGAACGAAGTCGTCGCCCAGATAGTCGCGCCAGAAGAACTTCTTATCGGCACCGTCGGTGTTGTTGGCCGACTGCAGTTCGTAACGCTGACCCCACGGGCCACCTGATACTGCCTCGTTAACAACATCCCAAGCCTTGACATAACCGCCGCAGGCTTCCATCATACCCTTGATCCAGCGCTCCAATTCGTTGGTAAGAGCTTCAGCCTTCTCTTCAGGAGTCAAAGGAATAGAGTTGCCGCTTACAAGTTCGGTATAGCTGTCGACGAATGTAGCAGGAACCATTCCGCCGCGCTTCTCCTTGGCGATGTAGTTGTCCTTCATGTTGTCGTCGTCGCAAGAGCTGTTCTTAATCATCTCGACACCGTTAATCTTCAAGCTGATGTCGTCGAAGTAGTAAGCATTGGCTGCTGCGAAGTCATTGAGGTTGAATGCGAATGAATGACCGCCGGCCATTGAGCCGTCCATTGTACCGCTGGCCTTGTACTCGGTCCACTTGGGTGTGAACTTGACGGTACCGCAACCTGCCCAGTGCAGATATTCACCTGCGCCCTTGTGAGTCTGGGTTCCGATAGAAGCCTCATAGTCGGCACGAACGTTCATTGACAATTCCCAGTTGTCACCTTCAGCGAAGGTAGCATCGGTCATAATCCAGAACTGAGAGTCCCAAGCTGCATCAACCATGTCGTCGGTTTCTACGCGGATACAACGACGGTCAACAGTGACTTCATATTCACCGGGAGCAGCCTGTATCTCCTTATAACTGTCGACAAAGCGAGAGGGAACTGTGCCACCGCGCTTCTCCTTCGACACGAAGTTGTCCTTCATGTTGTCGTCGTCGCAAGAGCTGTTCTTAATCATCTCGACACCGTTGATCTTCAAGCTGATGTCGTCGAAGTAATACTCATTGGCAGCTGCAAAGTCATTGATGTTGAATGCGAACGAATGACCGCCGGCCATTGAAGCGTCCATTGTACCGCTGGCTTTGTACTCGGTCCACTGGGGAGTGAACTTAACGGTACCGCAACCTGCCCAGTGCAGATATTCACCTGCACCCTTGTGGGTCTGGGTTCCGATAGAAGCCTCGTAGGTGGCACGAACATTCATCGACAATTCCCACTTGTCGCCTTCGGCGAAAGTAGCATCGGTCATAATCCAGAACTGGGTATCCCAAGCGGCATCGACCATGTCGTCGGAGCACACCTCGATACAACGGCGCTCTACTGTAACTTCCTGTCCGGGAGCATCGGGATCAACGGGAATTTCCTTATCGGCGATAAGAGAGTTAAGCCACTTCAGATTCTGCTGTTCATGCCAGCAGAGAGTGTGACCATAGATCGACATATTTGCAGCCTTGGCATTGTCGATAAACTGCTCGACAGTACCGAAGTTCATAGAACCGTCGTCGCCCACGATTGAAGCATACTTCATCTCGTTGCCGGCCGTCATTTCCATGAAGTTGGTGTTGGCAAGCATATAGACAGCCCCTTTCTTAGCGTAATCATCGGCGGCAAGGGCCACTCCCAACTTAAAGTCGGGAGATGCCTTGCTTGCTGATTCCAAATAAGACTTCAGGGTGCCGTAGCTGTTAAGATACTCATACTGAGCCAGTGATTCGGGTTTTTCGACCTCGAAACCGGAAGTGGTATCTATGTCATCGGCGCAACCCACCATTGCAGGAGCAAGAGCGAGTGCCCAAAGTAATTTGCTGTATTTATTCATAATCGGTTACTTATTTGTTATAGGTGGGCGTGAATGTTTCCATAATCACGTTACGTGACTGAACCACGAGAGTGTCAAGGGTGGCATACTGGCGGGGGCCGAAGTTAACCTGGTAGTCAAGATAGATGACATCCTGGTCGCGGTGGTCCCAGCTGTCCTTGTCGCCCTTCTCCACAAACTTACCTGAACCCGAAGCGGTCATGCCGGGAGTAGAGGTAGTGATTGTGCAGGCATTGTCGGTGAAGGTGAGTTCAAGATTACAGGTGAGTGTAGTCTTTGTGTCACCGTCGGTGATGACAGTCTTCACGGGGAAGATGCTCTTGTTGAGTCCGGCAGTAGTTACCGAAACAACCTCGTCCTGCTCAACATACTTGGCGTGACGCACGTTGGTAGAAGTAGCACCGTTCTCAGTGATCTTGTCGACACCGCGACGCAGGTAAGTTGCATGCCAGGGATTGATGTACTTTATACAGTAGAGCATGAAGTCCTTGGGCTGCACCGACCAAGCCGAAGCATCGCAACGGGCGGGAGAAGTGACACCTTCAAGCGGAGTACCCGAGAGGATAGCATCGGCACCGCGGGCGGCAACCATGCGCACGGGAATCACGTAGTTGGCGCTGAGCGCCTGAGGATCGGCAAAGAAAGCGTCGGTAAGGGTAACCTCAGAACCGAAGAGGAAGTCCTTCACCTTGGTGAGAGTGGTGCTTTCAAGCTTGTAGTAGCTTTCGGGCATCACCTTAACGGGGCGTCCGTCGCCAAAAGTGAGGTTATCGACCAATGAGGGGTCAACCACGATGTCGATGCTCAGGTTGCGAGAGTCGTAGCTACCGCCGTGAGTGGCGGTGATGCGGCACTTGTGCTGATTGTCGAGCGAGTTGTCCTGCTCGGGGTCGGTACCGAGAGTTAATGTTCTCACCGGATATTGATAGGCGAAATAAGCCGTGATGCCACCTTCATAATCGGGAAAATCGACATCAGAGTTCTTACATGACGACACACCGAAAACGAGCAGCGCGGCCATGCCTAATTTCACCGAATTTTTCATGAGATTCATAATGTTTCGTAGGTTTAATAGTGAATATTACCAACCCTGATTCTGCTCAAGGTTGCTGAACTTCAATACATCGTTGTAGGGCAGCGGACCGTAGATCATGTAGTCGCTGTACTTACGCGGCTCTACCTCAATGTAGTCGTAGGTGTTGCCCTTGATGCTTACACCCTTGGCTGTTTCGGTGAGAGGAGCGTTCCAGCGTCGAAGATCCCAGAAGCGGATGTTCTCAAAGCAGAGTTCAAGACGGCGCTCGTTGCGGATGAGGTCGCGCATGGCTTCCTTGCTTGCCTTAGCCGATTCCAGATAGGGGTCGGAACCGCCTACACCAAGACCTGCACGCTTGCGGATAGCCTTGATGACATCATAGGCGCTGTAGCCGTTGGAGCCACCTGCAGTGGGACCCCAAGCCTCATTGGCTGCCTCAGCGTAAGCGAGGAAGATTTCAGTGTAGCGGATGCGCTTAACATAGTGACGCTTGTAGAGGAGCGACGACTGGTTGGGGTTGACATCGCTACGGCAGTGCTTGCGCATGTAGTAACCTGTACGGGTTGAGTAACCGGCTTCCTTGTTGATACCGTCATTGTTGGTGGTATTGTCGGCCGAAGTGTTGATGACATCGCCCTTCACACCCTGAGTTGCGCCATTGTAGGTGATGTACTCGCTAAGACGCGGGTCACGGTTGGCATAGGGGTTGGCGGGGTCATAGGCACTGTGAACGTCGTTGATGGGATAGCCGTTGGCCATGGGGAATGCATCGACGAGGTTCTGAGTGGGGTTAACGCGGCCCTTACCGTAGAGGCTCGGGGGGAAGTTGTCGGTTTCAACCGAGCAGTTGTCCTCGTAACCGCCACGCCAGATGATTTCGGGATGGTTTTCCGAAGCACCGAGAGTAGCATCCTCTTCGGCGGTGAACCATACATGACCCTTCTGAGGCATACCGCTCACGCCGCCTATGTCGTTAAGCGACTGGGCTGCATAGTTGGCTGCATCCTCCCAGCTTACACCCGAACCGGGGTTGAAGGCGGGACTTGCTGCAAGAAGAGCTGCCTGGGCGCGGATGGCCTTGGCGATACGGCCCGACATACGGCACCAAACGGGAGCACCGAACACGCGGTTGTAAGCGTCGTTCTTAACACCCAGTGAGGCGTACTTGGCGGGAACCTGCGAGTCGTTGGCGATGTTTACATAGTCAAGGGGAAGGAGCTCCTCGGCCATCTTTACATCATCGAAAATCTGCTGCATACACTCGGCAAAAGTGTTACGGGGAACATTCATGTCGGTAGTAGCGGTGAAAGAAGATGTCCAGATGGGCACACCCATGAGCTCGCCCGATGCGGTCTTGCCTCCATAGTTCTGAAGGAGGAAGTAGAGGTTGAGCGCACGGAGTCCGTAGGCCTCACCCATAAGGCGGTCGATGAACATCTGGTTGACATTCTCGTCGACAGCCCAGGTCACCTTGTCGGCATTCTCAAGGAATGTGTTGAGGTGCTGGATAGAGGCGTTACGGTCGCGCCAGTTGTCGTTGGAGAGTCCGGTCTGAGAAGTCCAGGCACCTCCGGCAATCGTACGCCATCCGTTGGCATTGTCGTTGGAAACGGCATCGTCAGTGGCCACGTCGTTAACCGAACCATTGCTGTAAGGCATGAGGATGTAGGCGTCGCCAAGAATACCGTCGGCATAGGTCGGCTCGTTGTACATCGAGTTAACATCCTTGATGTTCTCGATTGCCGGGTCAAACAAGTCGTCGCATGAAGCCAGCGATACTGTAACGGCCGATAATAATATGAGTTTCGATATATTTTTCATATTGGACATAACATTAGAATATTACTTTAGCTCCCAAGTTGTAGAAACGCGACTGAGGTGCGCTGCCGACATTCATTTCAAGAATCTTGCGGTTCTTGCCGATTGTCAGGAGGTCGCTTCCGCTAACGTAAACCTGAAGACCCTTAACGATGGGGCCGGTAAACATACGCGACGGGAAGTCGTAGGTGAGCTGAACTTTAGCAAGGCTGAAACGATCGGTGCTGTACATCCAGAAGTCGGAAGCAACGAAGTTGTTGGCACCGTTGGTCGTGGTCAGACGAGGATAGGTTGCGGTAGCTGCAGTTTCGGGAGTCCAGCGGTTGCGGACTTCAGCCGAGTACTTGCGGTCGCCGTGTACCCACCAGTAGCTGTAACTGTTGTTATCGTCAACTTTAGTGTCGCCCTTCATAGCGTAGCTGCCGAAGCGGCCGATACCCATCATGAAGAGTGAGAAGCCCTTGTACTGAGCGGTGATGTTGATACCCATGGTGAAGGGGTTGCCATACCATCCGCCCTTGCCGAGGAACACCTGGTCCTTGCTGTCGATGACACCGTCGTCGTTCATGTCGACATACTTCAGGTCACCGGGCTGAATGTTTGATCCACCGAGAGCTGACTGGTCGGCCCAACCCTTGATTTCGTCTTCAGAGTTGAAGAAGCCTGCACAGCGATATCCCCAGATTCCGTCAAGAGCTTTGCCCTCGCGGTTCTGATAAGCGTCGGCGTTCAACTCGTCGCGCTTGGTGGCCTTGGTGTCGTAGTAAGTTCCGTTTACACCTGCGATAAGGTTTACTTCACCTATCTGCTTGTTGATCTTCACACCGAAGTCAAAGCCCACGCGACGGTTGTTGTTGAAGTTCAACCAGGGCACGAGTGACGACTCGGGATAGTAGGTCGAGAAGTAGGAGGGGAACTTGGTCGAGTTGTTGATGAGAAGACCCTCGTTGTTGATAACGAAGAATGAACCCTCAAGACCGAGCAAGTTGTTGAAGAACTGACCGCGCAGGTTAACCGAAAATTCCTTACGCTTGATGAATGTAAGGTCCTCGTTGGCACCACGCTGAGGATAGGTGGCTGCATAACCGCCGGCTGCCCAGCTGAACCATCCGCCCTGAGTGTAGTTGGCCGAGTACATATAGAAGTTGGAGATGTCGAGGTCGGTGTGGAGAATACCGCCCGAAACGCTGAGCATCAACTCGTTGACTACCTGTGAATCCTTTAGGAAGTCCTCATTGGAGATGCGCCATCCGATAGTACCTGTGGGCGACCATGCCTGACGGTGGCCGGGGGCCAGCTTGGCTGAGTGGATGCCCGAGATGCCGAAGTCGGCATAGTAGCGACGGTCGTAGTTGTAGTCAACTTCGAAACCGATGTTGGCCGAGCTTGTGCGGTGATACTGACCGGCGGTAGTGCGCTGCCAGCCCGAAACCACTGCAAGAGCGTGTACATTGTGTACATCGGCAAATGTGCGGTTGTAGTCGAAGTTACCCGAGAAGTGGATTATCTGACGGCTGGTAGAGTTGCTTACCGACTGTGAACCGGTGTGCTTGTCAAGACCTTCCTGAGTGAGGCCTACGATCTCTTCCTTACCGTTGATGTTGCCCCACACGGGAACGAATACTGCGTAAGTGTCCTTATAAGCGGTGTTGTAAGTAGTAGCGTAGTCGACAGCAAACTGAGTGTGGAACGTAAGACCCTTCACAAGAGGATTGAGGTCGAGGTTCACACCTGCGTCAAACTGGAACTGACGGCTTGTAAACTTGGTGTAACCGGCGATATCATAGTCGGCGAAGATGTTGGTCTTGTCGATTGAAGTACCGGCGGGGAACATGCCGTTGCGAATGTTCAAGCTGTTGTTGATAAGGTCAAGGGCGCCGGTGACATTGGGGTTGATGAAATCAACGGGAATCCAGGGAGTCACACGGTTGGGACGCATCATGGCAGCCTGCTGCCAGTAGTTGCCGTGACCGCTGCGTGAGCCGTAGAAGGTGGCCGATGCATCAACGTAGGCGCTAACGACCTTGCTGATGTTGACATCGACATTACCGCGAACGCTGAAGCGGTCGGTGTAGTTCTTCTTGGCTTCGCCGAAGTCGAGGTAATCGCCCTGACGGAAGTAGTTGATGTTGGTGTAGAAGCGGGCGCGCTCGTTACCGCCGTAGATTTCAGCGTCGGCATCGGTGCGGTTGTACACCTTCTTCAGATACTCGTCGGAGTAGAAGTTGACATCGGAGTAACGGTAGGGATTGGTCTTGGCAGCGGTGTGGTAGATAACCTCGTCGCTGTAAAGATTGCTCAATCCGTCGTTACGGCGTGCCTCGTTATAGAGAGTCATGTATTCGGCCGAACCGAGATATTCGGGATAAGCCTTAGCCACATGCCATCCGGTGTTGGCGCGAACCGACACCGTGAGGGGACCTTCCTTACCGCGCTTGGTTGTGATAAGAATCACACCCTTTGCGGCACGGCTACCGTAGAGCACAACTGCCTGGGCGCCCTTGAGGAAAGAGATAGACTTTATTTCATCGGAAGGGATGTTGTTCATGTCACGGGGAACACCGTCAACCAACACGAGATAACCACCGTCGTTGTCGCCGTCCATACCCCAAATAGAATTACCGTTCCATCCTGAAATGTAACCTTCAAGATTCTGAGGCTCGTAGGTATAATTGGTTTTCTGCAGGTCTTCCATGTCAAGCACCGACACTCCGCCAAGCAGCTCGTTCTTGTCGACCTTTCGGAAAGCTACTTGTACCAGGTCGTCGGCTTTAACGCTGTCAACCCGTTCTTCCGACTCGGCAGCCGTGACGCTGAGCGATGCGCCTACGATTCCGATGATTGCCGGAAAAAGTATTGTATTTCTTGATATCATATTTGACTGTGATGTATAGTTACTAATATTTGCCTACTATTCCCATCCAGGATTCTGTACAAATCCATCAAAGATGTATGTGTCGTCACGCATGAGGGGGAACCAATAGTGCTTGGCTGAGAAATCGCGGGTAAGGATAACCTCCTGGTGATACTCGGCGATGCGGGCGTCGCGGGGGTCGTTGTCCTTGAAGAAGCTCTCGTCCTCAACGCGGATGAACTCGGCCGAAGTCTTAACGGTGTACTTGGGCTCGGTGAGGAGCAGCCAGCGCTGGAGGTCGTTGAAGCGGTGTCCCTCGAAGGCGAGCTCTACGGCACGTTCGCGGCGAACTTCATCCATATAGGCGTTGCCGGTGAATTTGGTGCTTACATGTCCTGCGCCTACGCGGTCGCGGAGCTTGTTAAGAGCATCGATAGAGGTGAGCGAGCACTTGTCGGACTTGCCGGCGGGGCCGCCCTTGACTGCACAAGCCTCAGCATACATCAAATATATATCGGCAAGACGCATATAGGGGATATAAGCGTGGGGGTTGGGACCGTAGTCGTCGGCTGAACCCTGGTCGATCTTCTGGCAAGTGTGGGGCACGAGCTTCTGATAGAAGTAGCCGGTGCGTGACGCATTGCTGACTGCACGCATCGAACCGCCAGTAGCAAGGCCTGCATACTTCATGGCAGCATCGGCACCCGGGTCACCGTTGATGTACTGAACGCCGTCAAAGATGATGTCGTGATAGAAGCGCGGGTCGCGTCCCTTGAAAGGATAGTTGGGGTCGTAGCCCGAGTCGGGATCGTCGAGGGGCAGACCGTTCTCCATACCGTAGTACTCAACATAGTTGGCAGTGGGCTGGTGGATCTTGTTATCCTGAGCACAGAGTGCGTTGGGGCCGAATGTACGAGAGTAGTTGTAACGGGTGAATGACCAACCGGTAGAAGGACCGCGGAAGATAGCTTCGGTGCTACCGGGCTGCAACCAAGCCTGACCTGTGGTGAAGAAGAGGTCGCTGTAGCAGTTGGTAGCGGTCTTTGACTTCTTGTGGTTGTAGATGTCGTCGTAATCGAAAGATACGAGAGCATACTGGGTAGAACCCGATTCAACCATCTGGAGAACTTCGCCGAGAGCGTCGGCAGCCTTTGAAGCGTAGCCTGCATCGTAGTCATAGGTGCGGGCACCGCCTGTCTGAGCGCCATGCTGCATCAAGGGGCTTGCAGCCCAGAGGTAGTTCTTGCCAAGATAGCAGAGAGCGGTGATCTTGTTGATGCGGAGTTCGTTGTGGCCCATGGTCTTCTTACCGGCGGTAGTCTTGTCCCAGTCAACGGGAAGCAGGCTGGCAGCACGGCTGAAGTCCTCGGCAACCTTATCGGCGCACTCAAGATAGCTAAGACGCTCGAGCTGAGGAGTTTCAGAAGCTGAAAATTCCTGGTCAACATAAGGCAGACCACCGAGCCACTTCATCATTTCGAAGTGCCACCAAGCACGGAAGAAGTAGAGCTGACCGAGAATGAGGTCGTGCTCTTCCTTTGTACCGGTGAAGTAGTCCTCAAAAGTGTTGAGAGCCTTGTTAACCTTGGCGATACAATACCATGCGTGAGCGTAGATACCGTGATCAAATGGGCTGTTGGAGCGCGGGTTACCGCCGAAAGCCTTGTTTCCGAAGTAGAAACCGCCACTACCCTGCCAAGCATAGTAGTTACCTATGTCGACCTGATGAAGCATCATGTCATCGGCCTGAGGATTCTGGATCTCATCATCGCCGAGATTCCACGATGTGGTCCAGTCGCATTGTGCAATGTTGGGGATACAGTTGTAGATTTCCTCTACGTAACCCTGAGCATTTTGAAAATTCTTAAACGGAGTCTCCGGGCTGACATTGGAGTCAGGGTCCTTGTCGAGGTAGTCCTCGCAGGAGCTGAATCCGCACATCATGGTGAGAGCCGCACCTAAGGTCAAAAATGACTTATATATTGTTTTCATATAGTTATTCTATTTTTTATAGACTGAACCTAACACCAAAGTTGAAACGACGCATGGTAGGATAAGCACCAGAGCCTGAACCTCCGGAGAAGTTTGATTCACGGTCGTCGGGCATACGTGACCATACCCAAAGGTTGTTACCGTTGAGGTAGAGCTTCATGTAGGAAAGACCGAGTTTCTTAATCCATCCGTTGGTGAAAGTATAAGCAAGTTCCACGTTCTTAAGACGGATGTAAGAACCGTCATAGAGATACTGTGTACCATTGGAGTAACCGCTGACGGTAGAGTACCAACGAGGTATCAGGATGTCGCCTGTACCGGTTTCACCGCTCCACCAGTCACCGATGTTGTAAACGTTGTCGATGTGGTTGCCGAAGCTTACGAGGCTAACCTCACGAGTAACGTTGGTAACGCCGTAGAACTGAGCGAAGCAGCTGAATCCCTTCCACTCAAAGCCGATAGTGGCGTTGTAGGTGTTCTGGGGAGTGCCTGAATATCCGTAGGGAACAGAGTCCTTGTTGTCAACGACACCGTCACCGTTGAAGTCGACGATATAGTAGTCGCCGGGGAGGCGTGAAGCGTCGTTCACATCATGAGAGGGACTACCGTAGATGTCGTCAAACGAGTTGAGGAATCCCTTGTCAAGATAAGAGTGAGTCTGACCGATCACATATCCGGCCTGCTTCTGGTAAGCGGGCTTGAGTGCGGGGTCGTCACGGTCGATAATCTTGTTGGCAGCATGAGTCATGCTCAAGTTAGCCCATACACGCATGTTGCGGTTGATGTTCTTAGAGAAGCGAACTTCAACTTCAAAACCCTTTGACTCAGCCTTACCGAGGTTGGCGGTGGGAGGAGTCTGACCGAAGTAAGAGGGCATCGCACGGTCGTTACCGTTAATCAAGATGCCGTCACGCTTGTCCTTGAATATTTCGACTGAACCTGCAAACATGTTGTTGAGGAATGCATAGTCGATACCGAGGTTGAACTTCTTAACCTTTTCCCAACCTGCATCGGGGTTACCGAGCTTAGAGAGGTAGTAGAATGTGTACATTGAACGGTTGTCATAGCCGGTGATGTCCATAGAGGTGTTACCACCTGTGCCCCACTCGTCCATGTAGAGATAACGGCCACCCGAGTCGTCACCGATTTCACCGTAAGATGCACGAATCTTAAGTTCTTCCCACCAGTCGCGGAGGCCTTCCCAGAACTTTTCCTGAGAAACACGCCAACCGATAGCGCCTGAGTTGAAGAAACCGAAACGCTTGCCCTTCTTGAACTTCTCGGAACCGTTGTAAGCACCGTTGTACTCAACGAAGTAACGGTCGGCGAAGTTGTAGGTTGCACGGAACACCCAGTCCTCACGATACATAGGTATCATTGAACCGACAGCTGTTTCCTGACGGGTCCAAACACCGGTCAAGCCTACATTGTGAACGCCAAACTCGCGGTTCCAGTTGAGCTGGAGCTGATAGTTGAGGTTACGAAGAGTGTTGCCGTCGGAAACGCTACCTGCCTGAGTCGACCACTTTGAACCGGGGAGGTAGTCAAACTGGCTTGTAGTTTCAGTGGGGTTCTTCTTTGTAACGGCACCGGTAGCGGGGTCGATCCACTTGTACTGGGGACCGTTGTAGAGGTCGGATACACCACGACCTTGTTCACGGAACTGGTTGTCCCAAGAAATCATACCGCGGAAGTTCAAGCCCTTGGTGATGAAGTCGAGGTTCTGCTCGAGAACGAAGTCAGTGTTGATGCGGGTTGCAGTTGTCTTGAAGGCACCACCGTTGGCAAGAAGGTCGGCAGAGTTGGTAACCTGCGACGAGAATGCGGGGTAGTAACCGTAGGAACCGTCGGCGTAAACGGGACGGAACACGTTAGGTGCAATGTTGTAGGCACCTGCCCATACCTGAACGTCGTTCCAGTTGCTCTGGTTGAAGCCTGAACCGTCGTTAGGCCAAGTAGAACGCTTCTGACCGTTAGAACCTGACAAGTTCACCTTGAAAACAGTAGTCTTAGTGAGCTGGAAGTCGAGGTTAGAACGGGCGTTGATACGATTGTAACCGAAACCTGTTTCGTAACCGCGATGGTTGTCGAAGTTGCGGAAAAGGTCACCTTCATGGACAAAGTCGATAGCGGCGAAGTACTTCACGAAGCGAGTACCACCACTGATAGAAACCGCACCGTTGTAAGCCATTGCGTAATCCTTGAACAGGTAGTCCTGCCAGTCAACGTTGGGGTAACGCTCAAACTCTTCGAGGTTGGCGGGGTTGCGGTACTTCAACAATGTTTCATAAGGAGTCATGTAGCTCCAAGAGCTGGGCATAAGACCGAGTTCGTGAACAACGGCCTTGTTACGAGCTGCAAGAGCATCGAAAGAGTCAAACTTGTTAGGGAGCTTTGAAGCCGACTTCAATGTAGCGGTGAAGCTAACATCGATTTTGGCGCGTCCCTCTTCACCACGCTTGGTGGTGATAAGGATAACACCATTGGCACCCTTCACACCGTAAACGGCGGTTGCCGATGCATCCTTAAGAACTGAGATTGATTTTACAGAACCTACATCGACACTGTTCATGTCACGCTCGATACCGTCGACGAGCACGAGGGGGTCGCTGTTGTTCCAAGAGCTGGCACCACGAATGGTGATCTTAGCGCTTTCTTCACCGGGCATACCCGAGCTCTGCATTGTAACAACGCCGGGGAGGTTACCGGTAAGAGCAGCACTGATGTCATGAATACCGGCAGCACGTTCGAGGACTTCACCTGTTGTCTGAGTGATTGCACCCACAACTGAGGCTTTCTTCTGCTGACCGTAACCAACCACAACGACTTCTTCGAGCTGTTCGGCGTTGGTTTGAAGAGTGACATCTACAGTTGAGCGTCCGTTAACCTTGATTTCCTGAGGTAAATATCCTACATAAGATACTTTCAAGACAGCCGTCTTGAGGTCGGGCACTTGCAACGAGTAGTTGCCGTCAATGTCGGAGGCTGTAGCTGCGCTACCGCCTTTTAGAGCGATTGTGGCACCTATCAAAGGTTCGCCTGTATCGTCTACCACAGTTCCTCTTACCGTATCGGCATAGACTGAAGCAGTCCCTGCGATGAAGAGTAGGAGAAACGAAATGCATCGAAATATTTTCTTTACATTTTCCATTGTTATTAGTTTAAATCAAATAATTACTTTTTTCATTAGGTTGCGTCGTGATTTCTCGATTGGAGCAAATAGCGACATGGTGTAAGGTTAAATTTTCTCTCTCTCTGATAGTTTTTATTGGTTTTTTAGGTTAATTAATTAGGTTATTTATTTCTTATTGGTCGCGTAAGGGCCTACGGTAGTACCTGTGAAACCTCCGGCGTTGGCCGTCGAGGTGTATTGGGCGTCGATTCCGGTGGCAAGTGTCTGCCACTTTGCACCGTTGTCGGTCGAATAGTAGAAATCGAGGGTTTTACCCTGCGACACCACCTTCAGGTCGAGCACCGAGATAGAGTCGTTGAGCTGCTCCTTGGCAAGCTCTTCACCTTCTTTGCCGTCGATTTTATGGAGGAGCACGCATCCGCCTTTTGCGTCACGGCCGCGGGCAAGAAGGAACTGATGATTCTCGTCCTTGAACACGAGCAGGCCGGCGCACTGGTTTTCATTGCCGGCGTTGAATATCAGTCGTGTTGCGGCCTCATATTTGTGATGCTGCACGCGTCGTCCTATATAAGGTATAGCCACCTTCTCCGACGAGTTGATGTCGGCACAGTTGATAGTCAGGTAACCGGGGTTGGATGTGAGTGAGTAAAGGTCGGCGGCAGGCGTGCGCAACGTCATCCACTGGAGGCCGAGGGTGTCGGCATCGAAGTCGTCGACATCGGAGAAGTTACCGAATGTCACCTTCTCTTCGCGCTTCACGCCGGGACGGTTGAGCACCATAGGCACCACCTCTTCGCCGCGTGTCATGTAAGGCCAACCGTCATCGGTCCACTTCACGGGCATCATGAATGTTTCGCGTCCGAGGTTCTCGAATCGGCCGTCGAGCGGACGGCAAGCGAGGAACACTGCCCACCAGTCGCCCTCCTTTGTCTGCTCGAGGTCGGCATGTCCGGCACAGGTGATAGGCTCGGGACGGCCGTTGTCGAGGGTACGCTGGGTGAGTATGGGATTTCCCTGCCAGGGTTCAAACGGACCGAAAGGCGACTTGCCGCGATATATAACTTCGCTGTGCCAGTCACCGGTTCCGCCTTCGGCAGTCATCAGGTAATATGTTCCGTCTATATTATATATGTGTGGGCCTTCACACCAGATGGGCTTGTCCTGGGGACGCCATCCTTTATTGACGATGATTTTGCGTTCGCCCACGCACTTGTCGGTTGCGGGATCAAACTCGACGATGCGCACTGTGCGGTGTCCCGAATACTCGGGCTTTCCGTCGGGGGCGTCGTCATTGTTGACGATGTAACCCTTTCCATCCTTGTCAAAGAAGAATGCGGGGTCGATGCCCTGCACCTCGGGAACGTAGATGGGATCGCTCCACTCGCCGAAGGGATCCTGTGTCTTCACGAAGAAGTTGCCGGCGCCTACATTGGTGGTGATCATGTAGTAGGTCTTGTTGGCCGGATTGTAGCTGAGTGCGGGAGCGAAGATACCGCCGCTCACGTGCTGTCCGTTCATGTTGACAAGCTGCGATTCACGAGTAAGCACATGACCTATCTGCTTCCAGTTGACAAGGTCACGGCTGTGAAACAAGGGAACACCGGGAAAATAGGTGAATGTGGATGTTGCCAGGAAATAGTCGCCCTCACCGTTGGTGCATATCGTGGGGTCGGAATACCATCCGGGCAGAATGGGATTATAGAATGAACCGTCGTCGGGCAATGTATTCTGGGTATAAAAATCGTCCATTCCCTTGTAAGAGAACGAATCGAAAAGAGCTAACGATTCTTGAGGTGCTACTGCCGCAGCCTTCTCCGAGCTGCTTGCACAAGATTGTGTCATCAAGGCCAGAACCGCAAAAAATGTTAAGGTTAAATAAAAGTTCATATAATGGTACACTGTCTTTACGATTTAATGTTAAGAAGAATTATACAAATTTAGATATATGAGTGTTAACAGATATGTTACGTTGTTTCATTTTTCTACACGCACGTTACATCGCACTTCCGTTTTGTAACAGACTTCTTTGCTCACGTAACACCACATCTGGCCTACAGCACTTTAACTAAAAAGTAATGAATGGGGTTGCCGAGGACGGCAACCCCTCACTACCAAACATGTGTGTGCCATTAGTATTACCCAAAACTAAATCGAATTATCTTTTTTACCATAGGTTACTATTTTGTATCAATTTTAGACATTGAATGTGCATCATCGGACAGTCGCTCGTAGTTGAAATAATCCACATCGACATATCCGCCTTTTTCGCGTGTAGCGTAGTTGTAGATGGCAAATCGGGTTCCCATGAAGAGTCGCTGGTAATCGAATCGCATCTTGAAGTCACGGCCTATTTCATTCCACGACTTGCCGTCGGTGCTGTAGGCAAAGCGGGCAATGTCACGACCCGGACGAAAATCGGCGTTTATTCGCAGCATCACTACCGGTGAGTTCAGAGCCACGCGCTGAATCTCCTCATTGTCGACACCGAGCACATTCTTGGTGCGACGCTCCATCTTCACGACATTGGTGTGCATCACCAGCTCGGTCTTGCCGTTGTTCTTTTCAATCGAGAGAAGACCCGAGTGTCCGTTGAAAGCTCCGAATCCGGCAACGTCACCGTCCTTCATGTGCGACACATCTATCTTCACCGCGCCGTTACATTCGGGACCCTCCATTCGCTGGCTTATGGTGTTGGGTGCGTTATAGAGATTGTCGACAACGCGCGAGGTGGTCAGACGCAGATGTCCCGGACGGTCGGTGAGCGACCATGCTTCATTGACGGGACAATGGTTCCACTGCCAGTTTATATTGAGCTTGTCGGAATCGAAGTCATCGCTTGTCACAATCTTCTTGTCGGGGCATCCTGCCACGGGGCGCTCCATAACGGCGGGAATCTTTCCGTTCTCATCGCCGAGGATAGGCCAACCGTCGATCCAGCGGCACGGCATCAAGGTGAGCACACGACCCACACCTCCGCGGTCCTGGAATATCACTCCCCACCAGTTGCCCTTGGCGTCATCTACGATGGTACCTTGGCCGGCATAGGGGAATCCGCCGAATTCCGACTGAAGAATCACCTTCTTCTCGTAGGGGCCTGTGATTTTGTCGGCACGGTAGCACACCTGACGGCGGGGCTTTCCGTTGGGCCACGAAATCATAAGCAGATAATATTTGCCGTTAAGCTTCAACGCACGGCTGCCTTCGAGCAATCCGGTTTCGGTGGAGTCACGTTCAAATATCACCATGTCCACGCCACCCTCCTTGACATCGCTCAAGTCGGGGTTGAGCTCGCGAAGGTTACCAGTTCCCGAGTAAACATATACCCTTCCGTCGTCGTCAAACAAAAGCGAAGAGTCATGGAAGTGCGGAGTACGGCTCACGAGTTCCCACTTTCCGGTGGGATCGGCTGTACTATATATATAGGAGCGATAGGGCTGGTCGTTAGGCGAGAAAAGCACATAGAAGCGTCCGTTATGATACTTCAGCGAAGTAGCCCATTGGCCGCGTCCGTAAACATTTCCGTCGATAAGGCGATAGCGTGAATTATCGTCAAGCGTATCAAACACATAACTGATTACTTCCCAATTTACCAAATCCTTGGAACGCATTATAGGACAGCCGGGCATAAGATGCATCGTTGTGCTGACCATATAAAAATCATCACCTACCCTGATTACATCGGGGTCAGGAACATCGGCCCACAACATGGGGTTGGCAAATGTCGACTTGTCAGCGACTACGGCGGCACTGCTTGTGATTGTTGCGGCGAATAAAAGGAATGTTAAGTTAATAAGTAGCTTTCGCATTACAACGTGTTAATTATGGTTTAAATTGTACCGCAAAATTAATGACCGCTCACAACACTCCAAAACTATGATGATACACATATCTTTCCCTATGTAACCTCATGCAAAAGCATTGTAACAAATTTCTCTTATCACGTAACTCCGCATACTTAATAAATTACAATACAGCCATTTATTAAAGCGTGATTTTACTGTCATAAATTCATTTCACCACCCCAACTGATTTATTTATCCACTATCGCCAACACAATTATCCGCTATGATTGGCACATTAATCTACCCAACGTAACATAAACAAAGATTTACGTTACGACATCATTTTCATGATGTAGAATATAGCGTTATCTTTGTTTCAGTTAATTAACCTTAATAAACACCCGATGAATCTCAACAAGATGCTCGCCGTCGCTGCGATGGCTGCCGTGACTTCAATGTCAATGGCGAATAATCCGGTCATACAGACCTCCTACACTCCCGACCCTGCACCCTACGTGCACAACGACACAGTCTACCTCTTTGTAGACCATGACGAGGACGATGCCCAATATTTCAAGATGAAGGATTGGCAGCTCTACACCTCTACCGACATGCTTAACTGGACCTACGAAGGAACCCCGATGTCCACAGCCACATTCAAGTGGGCCAAGCAGGGCGACAACGCGTGGGCGTCGCAAGCCATCGAGCGTGACGGAAAGTGGTATTGGTACATCTGCGCCGAGGACACCACAGTCCACCTTCACGGAATAGGAGTCGGAGTATCCGACACTCCCGAAGGCCCCTACATCGACCCGCTCGGTAAGCCGCTCGTCGCCGGAGGCTTCGGCTACATCGACCCCTCGGTATTTATCGACGATGACGGACAGGCCTATATATTCTGGGGCAACAACGGATTGTGGTATGCCAAGCTAAACCGTGACATGATATCGCTCGGAAGCGAAGTTATGCCGGTGAGCGGACTCGATGATCCCGAATGTTTCGGACCGAAGGTAATGAAAATGGATTATCAGGCCGGAAAACGCAAAATGAAGACAGGTTATGAGGAAGGCCCGTGGGTGTTCAAGCGCAACGGCATATATTATATTGTATATGCAGCCGGAGGCGTTCCCGAACACATGGCCTACTCCACCTCATCAAGCATAAACGGCCCGTGGAAATACCAGGGCCGCATAATGGACGAAGCAAAAGGCAGCTTCACCATACATGGCGGAAGCATCGAAATCGGCGGCCGCAACTTCATGTTCTATCATGACGGACTTCTTCCCAACGGCGGAGGATTCCGTCGCTCGACATCGATCGAGGAGTTTAACTGGAACGGCGACAAGATTCCTTTCATCCCGTTCACCAAAGAGGGCGTTACGAAGCCTCTGCGCAACTTCGACCCCTATCAGAAGGTATCGGCCCCCACAATGGCTGAAAGCTACGGTCTTAAGACCGACCGTAACGCCGGAAAGGACAACCACTACCTCACCTCCATCAACAACGGCGACTGGCTTAAGGTGCGTTCGGTCGACTTCGGCAACAATGTTCCTTCGGCTGTAACGGTAGAGGTGAGCGATGCGCAACGTAACGGCACTGTCGAATTCTACCTTGACAATCTCGAAGGTCGTCCCATCGCGAAAATCGAAATCGCCCCCGACAGCAAGGGTCAGCTCAAGTCACAAGTCAAAGGAAAGGCCGCAGGTGTACACGACCTGCTCATCCTGTTCCGAGGTGACGACGGCGAGCTGTTCAATTTCAAATCTTGGCAATTTTTGCACTGATTAGGTATATTGGAACGAAAGAACGGCAGCCTGCGTTGATGCAGGCTGCCGTTTGTTTTTCGTCCGATTGTATTATGATTACATCGCAAAAGCGTTGAAACCGCCGTCGACCACGGCCACGGTTCCGGTTACGAATGATGCAGCGTCACTTATCAGATACTGAATCGTACCGCAAAGCTCTTCGGGCTTTCCGAAACGCTTGAACGGAGTCTGACGGATGACATCGGCACCGCGCTCGGTCAACGAGCCGTCGGGGTTGGTGAGTAGCGCACGGTTCTGATTGGTAAGGAAAAATCCAGGTGCAATCGCGTTTACTCGTATCGACGGAGTGAATTTTGTAGCCACTTCGTTGGCAAGGAATGCGGTGAAGTTGCTTATACCGGCTTTGGCTGCAGCATATCCGAGCACACGTGTCATAGGACGGAATGCGGCCATTGACGAGAAGTTGACTATTGCGCCGCAACCGGACTCAACCATCGGCTTAAGGAATATCTGAGTGGGGATTACAGTTCCTGTAAGATTTACATTAAGCACCTTCTGGAACTCCTCGACCTTTATGTCGAATATTGTGCCCGTGGGAGCGATAGTTGCGCCGGGAATGTTGCCTCCGGCTGCATTCAGCAGCGCGTCGACACGACCGTAGGCAGCCATGATGTCGTCGCAGTTCTTCTGCACTACCTCGGGATTCATTACATCCGTTACAAGGAACATTGCCTCGCCGCCTTCGGCGCGTATTTTATCGACTATGCGGTCGCCCTCTTCCTTACGGCGGCCCATCAGCACCACTTTAGCGCCCTGCTTTGCAAGGTATTCGCCTATGCAGGCGCCCAACACGCCGGTTCCACCGGTGATTACCACCACGCGGTCCTTTACTGAAAACAATTCGTTCATATTTATGTCGTATTTTTTTATATTTTACCTTCTTTAATGTCACGGTCGACTGTTGCGATAACACCCCCGACCTGTCCGAGAGCCAACATTCGTCCATGGAACGAGTATCCGGCATTATAGCCCATCTTCTCGTCGCCAAGCATCAGCGGAGCGTGGTCAACGCGCATGGGAAGCTCGGGATTGGTCTTCTCGAATATTCTCACAAGCTCGATTATGTCGGCACGGCCGCCGAGATGCGGAGCCTCGCGGAAATCGCCGTTGGGGAGCACCGATGTGCTGCGCAGATGCACAAACCATGTGCGGTCGGCATATTTGCGGGCAAGCTCGGGAACGTTGTTATGAGCTCCTGCGCTCAGTGAGCCCGAGCAGAATGTCAAGCCGTTATGCTTGTCGGGAACGGCATCAAGAAACCACTTTATGTCATCGTCGCAAGTCACTATGCGCGGAAGTCCGAGTATCTGCAACGGAGGATCGTCGGGATGCACGCACATGTTGATGTCATATTCGTTGCACACCGGCATGATAGCTTCCAGGAAGTACTTCATGTTGGCACGTAACGCATCACGATCGATTCCCTCATACAGCTTGAGGAGCTCTCTGAAAGTTGCCACAGGCGCCTCGTCATCCTCGCTTATGTTGCCGTTGACAAATCCCTGAGTCTTTACGATGATGTTCTCCACAAGACGATGCTCGGCATCGGGCGTCATCACGGGACGAAGGTCCTCGACACGCGACAGTGTCACGGCATCATAATCCTTCTCGGCATTCTCGCGCTTCAGGATGTATATGTCGAAGTAGGCAAATTCAGCTTTGTTGAAATATAGGTTGGATGTGCCGTCACCGTTGGGATACTCAAGGTCGGTACGCGCCCAGTCGAGTACGGGCATGAAGTTGTAGCATATCGTCTTCACACCGGCCTTACCGAGATTGCGCAGGCTCTCCTTGTAGTTCTCAATCAGCTTATCGCGGTCGGGGCCGCCGTATTTTATGGATTCGCTCACCGGCAGACTTTCAACAACCGACCAGCGCAGTCCGTGACTCTCGATGTACTCCTTCATCTTGTTAACCTCGTCGAGGCTCCACACCTCGCCGTTGGCTATGTGATGCAGCGATGTCACGATGCCCTCTACGCCTATCTGGCGCAACATGTCAAGCGTTATCTTATCCTTAGGGCCAAACCATCTCCAAGTTTTCTCCATATCGATTTAAAATTTAAAATATGACTTAGCGTTATAATAGCTTATATCCTCAACCATCTTCTCTATTCGTGTAAGCTCGCTCACCGGAATCTTGCCCTCCTCGATGTCACGCCCTATCAGCGTGCACACGATGCGGCGGAAATAATCGTGACGCGGATATGACACAAATGAGCGGGAGTCGGTCAACATACCCACAAACCGGCTCAGAAGGCTCTGCATCGACAGTGCATTGAGCTGCGCTTCCATGCCGAAACGGTTGTCGTTGAACCACCAGGCCGAACCCATCTGGATTTTTCCCGGCACCGAACCGTCCTGGAAATTACCAATCATGGCTGCCAGCCAAACGTTATCGCTCGGATTCAGATTATAGAGGATGCTCTTTGCAAGACAATTGTCACGGTCGAGCGCATCGAGAAAGCGTGCTACAGCTTCCGTGCAGTTGTAGCTGCCTATCGTGTCGAAACCGGTGTCGGGTCCCAGCTTGCGGAACATTCGTGTATTAACGTTACGCATAGCTCCGAAGTGGAACTGCTGCACCCAATCCTTCTCATGGTTCATGCGACAAAGGTCGAGCAATATCGATGTCTGCAGCTTGATTACCTCGTCGGAGGCAAGCATCTGTCCGCTCATAACCTTGTCAAACAATGCCGAAGCCTCAGCCTCGCTGCACTCGGCCCACGGGAACTGTGACACTCCGTGATCGGCGATGCGACAACCCTGCGAAGCAAAGAAGTCGTGACGCACACGCAGTGCCTTCATCAGGTCGGCGTAAGAAGTTATGTCGACATCGGCAGCCTTGCCAAGCGTCGCGATGTAGGCGCAATAAGCCTCAGGGTCGGTCACGGCCATGGCCTTGTCGGGACGCCATGCCGGATATACCTTGACCTTGAACCCGCTCTCCCCTATCGCCTTGTGGTATTCGAGAGTATCCACAGGGTCGTCGGTCGTACACACCACCTCTACATTGTAATGCTCCATGAGGCCGCGGGCGGTCATGCCGGGTCCGGCGAGCTTCTCGTTACATATATCGTAGATTCGGCGAGCCGACTGTGCATTCAGCGTGTCGGTAATGCCGAATGCGGTCCGCAGTTCCATGTGACTCCAGTGATAGAGCGGATTACGCATAACGTAGGACACGGTTTCGGCCCATTTCTCAAACTTCTCCCAGTCGCTTGCGTCACCTGTTATGTAACGCTCGTCGACACCGTTGGTGCGCATCGCACGCCACTTGTAGTGGTCGCCGCCAAGCCACAGCTCGGTAATTGTCGAGAATCGATGGTCCTCGGCTATCATTTTGGGCGACAGGTGGCAGTGATAGTCGATTATGGGCATATTGGCAGCATGCTCGCGGTAGAGCCGCTTGGCGGTGTCGTTCTGGAGCATGAAGTCGGGATTCATAAATGGGATTTTTGAATTCATTGCCTATGAATTTATTTTTGGTTTATCTATTTCTTTTTTAACTCCACAAGCTTATAGCGGGGTACAAGCACCTTCATCACAATCCAGCTTACGAGATAGGCTACCGACGCAATCAGGAACACGATCATGTAACCGGCATTCTCACCCGAAAAGCCAAGGAACTGCATGTCGGTATCGGTAGCGTACTTGAAAAGCTTTCCGGCACCATAGTTGGATGTGAAGCTTCCAAGACCGCTGGCAAGACCCGCAGCACCCGTCACCGTAGCGACAACCGATTTCGGGAACATGTCGCTGACCACATTGTAGACATTGGCACTCCAGCTCTGATGAGCGGCGGCCATTATGCCTATTATGACTACCGGATACCACATCGACATCTGGCCGAGAGGCATCACAAGCATTCCGAGCAGCGGGAACAGTGCGAATATCAGCATGGCGCGCATGCGACCCTTGTAAGGATTGACACGATTGCGGTTGATGAAGAACGTAGGCAAATAACTGCCGCCCAACGAAAGCATCGAAATAAGGTAGATGGTGAATATGGCGAGCATTCCCTCAGTTGAATCGGTGGGATAACCGTAGACATTGCTGATGAATGCAGGGGCCCAGAACAGCAGGAACCACCACACCGAGTCGGGAAGGAAACGGCCGAAAATCACCGCCCATGTCTGGCGGAAAGTAAACGCCTGGAACACTCCCACCTCAGGCTCGCTGCATTTCGACGAAGCGTCACACTCGGGATTGTCCTCGCCTATGCCGTCCTGTTCGATATATGCAAGCTCGGCCTCATTGACACGGGGATTCTTGCGCGGCTCCTTGTAAACAAACACCCACACGCCCATCCACACGAAGCCCAGGGCTCCGATGAGCAGGAACGCCATCTCCCATCCGTAGTGACGGGCTATCAAGGGTATGGTGAACGGGGCGAGCAATGCACCTATCTGTGAGCCCGAATTGAACACACCTGTAGCAAATCCGCGATCCTTCTTGGGAAAATACTCGGCGACAGCCTTGATCGAGCAAGGGAAGTTTCCGCTCTCTCCCACCGACAGTACGCAACGTGCCACAAGAAACAGCCACACACTCACTGTGGTTATCATCATCGACACATTGGCCACCGACTGCAGCTCCATCAAGTGCTCGCGTGCTCCCGTGAACGACAGAATCCAGTCGCCTGACACTATGCCGTTGGTGAGCACACCACAGAAGGCGTGAAGGCAAGCGCCGAACGACCATATTCCTATCGCCCACATATAACCGCGGCGAGTGCCTATGTAGTCGATAAACTTGCCTACAAATAACATTCCCACGGCATAAACGAGTGAGAAGCATCCGGTTATCAATCCGTAATCGTCGGGGCCCCAGTTAAACTCGGGAGCTATGAAATTGACCCAAGTCAACGACAGCACCTGACGGTCGAGATAGTTGATGACCAATGCGAAAAACAGCATCGTACAAATAACCCAACGGTAATTTGTCATCTTGCCGCTTGTAGCTTGTATATTATTCATGATACTTATGTTATGAGGTTATTTTGAATTACGTGAGCATGACGACTCATCCATAAACAGGAATGAAGGTATGTATCCGCCAAAGTCAACGACTATTTTCTCGAATACGATTCCCGGATCTGAAGGAGCAACCACCAAGTCATGATATTTGGCGCCCTTCTTTACAGGCAGCGTAACGCTCTTCTCCACTACGCGTCCGGCAACGGTGGGATAGAACACGCTGTAAATGTTTTCGGGATTCTCGTTGAGATTGCTGTTGAAGTTTATCGACTGTGCGTCACCTCCATCAAGAGCCACCGTGTAGCAAAGTCCGCCCTTGTCAAGGAAATCAAGTGTCGACTTCACGATGACACGTACAGTCACATTGGTTACGGTGTCGGGCAGTGTCATGCGATAGGTGAGCGATGCTCCGTCGACCTGCTCGGTGGGAGGCATTACCGAAATTCCGCTAAGTGTGCGGCCCATGTAGGGAATCACCGTCCAGCGTGCATCGCTTGTCGGTTCGGTCAGCGAATAGTAATGCTCGGCTTCCATGCTCACAAATCCGTTGGAGGGAGTGAACACATAACCGCCCTTGCAATCATCGGGATTGTCGATGCGTTTTACCATGGGCATTGTATCGGCTCTGAAGTTGTCGTTCCAACTACGATAGCCTATGTGCTTCTGCGTCATCATTCCATTCCATTTACCATCGGCCATTACCTCGTTGTAGTCGCGCATGAGTTCTGCGTCACGGTTGAAGCAACGCTCCACCTTGTCGGCCCACATATTGGCCTCGGGATTGCCTTCCTCAAAGAGCTTCAGGTTCATCGCCTGGGCATAATACATTTCATAGATATTTGACATGGCCTGAACGGGGAAAAGTATCAATTGCTTGTATGCGTCACGATATTGCGGTTCAAGCGTCATGTACTGTCGCATAGCCTCGGCCTCAAGACGCACATATTCGTCGGCTACCTTGCGCCACTCGCCGGTGTTAAGGTTATAGGTGCGGCGATCAAGCATCTCGGCAGTCACTCGTCCGTTATATTTGCTGTAGAGATTCAATATACGGGCAGCTTCGGGAGCCTGTGCTTCACCGAATTGCTGACAGCAGAATTCCAAAGTATGTTCAAGCAGATTATGTGCTGAATATTTTTCAGGCCTCCATGCTATGTCCATAAACAACGTTATAGGATACTCCATCGGCTTAAGGTCGCCCACGTTGAGAACCCAAAGCTTGTCGACACCATATTTATAAGTCAGGCTAAGCTGCTCCCACATATTCTGTATAGGAGTCACGTTAAGCCACTTCGAGTTACGGGGAGCACCCACATAGTCGACATGGTAATACATTCCCCATCCGCCCGGATGCTTACGCTCCTCGGCATTGGGAAGACGACGCACATTGCCCCAGTTATCGTCACACAAAAGATATATCACATCATCGGGGGCACGCAATCCCTTTTCGTAATATTCAAGCACCTCTTTATATAAAGCCCACACCTGCGGAGTGGCCGACGCTTTCTTGTGCGTTACCTTGCTTATGATTTTGCGCTGATTGTCTATGATTTTCTTAAGCAACTTCACATCGGCCTCGGCGCTCATGGCTTCGTCACCGTCGCCACGCATACCTATAGTCACGATGTCCTCGGTGTTCTTGGCTCGCTCGATTCCCTCAACAAAGAAGCGGTCTATCACCTCTTGGTTGGTATCATAATTCCATGCACCGTATTCTTTGCGATGACGCGCCCACTCCTGATGGTTGCGAGCCATGGGTTCATGATGTGATGTTCCCATAACCACGCCCATTTCATCGGCGGTCTTGCTGTTTTCAGGATCATCGGCATAGAAAGCCCAGCCCCACATGGCCGGCCACATCATATTACCGCGAAGACGCAATATGAGTTCAAACACGCGTGCATAGAAACGATGGTCACCGTAATCGGTTCCGTAGGTATTCTTCACCCATCCGGTAAGGCACGGAGCCTCATCGTTAAGGAACAAGCCGCGATATTTCACAGCTGGCTCGCCGGCTGTGTAGGTACCGCGTGACATCGACATATTTTCGTTATGAACAACAGGAACATCAGCCCAGTCATACCAAGGCGACACACCTATCTGCTCCGAAAGCTCGTATACGCCATATATTGCTCCTCGACGGTCACTACCCGCAATCACAAGAGCCTCATCGACTCCTGGCAGAGGCGACTGCACTGTCGACATCAAATATTTCTCATACTTTCCTTTAAGTTGTGATGCATCTATCTTCCCCGCTTTTGCGATGCGCTGCATGACAGGAGAATCGAGAGTTCCAACTATAATCATGCGCGATTCCGACGGAGCAGCGGCAAGCACTGCGTCACGCCCCGTTACTCGACCGAAGTCGGCTGCAAGGTTACGTACAGCAATTTTTACTCCTGAATCGTCGGCGTCATCAACATATACAGGCAGCGACCTGCCATCCTGTATCAATGTAAATCGGTCGGGCGACAATGATGTCGTAGTGATTCCGACATTGTCGATAGCGAAACCCGTCACCGACATTGCCATAAAAGCCGACGCGATAAGACTTTTAATTAACTTCATAACTGTGTGCGTTAATGTTTTTGGTTATATGATTGGCATTAATATTTTAACTGTCATGTGAATTTTCATGGGCACAAATTAATCAAAAGGTCATCGCGCATGCAATGCCGCCTCCTCGTCCATACCAACATGGAGCAAGCGTCACCGCCATCTTGTTTGTGTTATCTCTTCGCGGGAATAGAGCATGAGATATCACCGGATAGAGCCAATAGGCAGCCTGGGCGCTCAGTATTCCCACTCCGGCACCGGCAAGGACATCGTTAATCCAGTGCCGGCCGTGATGCAGTCGCAGCGCGGCGGTGCCTACAGCTACGGCATATCCTCCGACACCTATCCAAGGCGACACGTTCCAATATTCGCGTCGAAGCAGTTCAGCCCCCACAAAGGCGGCTGCCGCATGTCCCGACGGGAAAGAGCGCATGTCACTTCCATCGGGCCGCTCCGACCGCACAATCCCCTTCACCGAAGCGACCGTAACACCCATGATGGCATAAGCCGTGGCCGACACTATTGTCATGTCGACATAATTGTGGCGTCCCTTGACACCGCAAAGTCTTAAACCGTACATAGCGGCAAGAGGCACGAAACGCGCTATGTTGTCGGGTGCCTGAGTGCCTCCCGACGAACCGCTGTGCTTAAGCCATGTGCCCGAAAGACCGGCGGCTCCGACACCAATCAGGACAGCCGGCACGGCCAGCTGTCCCAATGAGAATCGGTAAGGATTATCATCAACCCGCCTTGATGACAGCGTCACACTGTCGACAGCCTCGGATTGTGAATAAGCACTCGTGCTCGTCCACAACAATGCCAGTGCCATCAAAATGCACTTGATCGACCGACTTGACCAACAATTATGCGTCATCATAACGGATTTACTGTTTTACAACGATTTTGCAGGATACATGGCATTCCACCACTCGGGATCGTCCTGAAGCCACTTTGCAAACCATGCATAAATGGTGTTCTGCCACTTGATGCGCTTACCGTAATCGGTTATATGGTGATCCTGATCGGCAACGGCCACAAATGCAGTTTCACGACCGAGGAGCTTCAATGCGGTAAACATCTGGATGCTCTCGCCCACAGGCACGTTATTGTCCTTATCGCCATGAAGGAAGAGCAACGGAGTGTGTATCTTGTCGGCATTGAACAGCGGGCTCTGCTTCACATAGAGGTCGGGGTGAGTCCACGGATAGCTGTTGGCCATCGACACTTCGCTGTAGGAGTATCCCCAGTAACCTTCGCCCCAATAGCTTGTGTGGTCGCTGATTCCGGCATGAGATATGGCGGCTGCGAAAATATCGGTCTTCGTCTGCAGATACTGAGTCATGAATCCTCCGTAGGAAGCACCTATACAACCTATCTTTTTTGTGTTGACATAGGGATGTTCGGCACAGAATTGCTTGGTACCCTCGATTATATCCTGAGCGACACCGTCACCTGCCGTATTTACGTGACGCGATGCAAATTCCTGTCCGAAACCGGTAGCACCGCTGGGCTCGATTACAAATACCACGTAACCCAACGCCGCATAGGCATGATGGGGATAGCGGCTCTCAAAGTTACGGCTTGTGGGGCTGCAACCGCCATAGTAATTAACTATCATCGGGTAACTTGATGCGGGATCGAAATTAGGCGGCAAATAGAAACGCCCGTGGATGCTGTCGCCACGTGAGCTCTTGAAGCTCCAGGGGCGGCACTCGCCAAGCACTACATCCTTAAGCTGATCCTTAACAGGGTCGTCGATCAATGTCGACTTGAGTGTCTTGGTGTCGAGCTTGTAAAGGCGGTCGGAATTGGAGGCACCCTGACCGAACCATGCCATAGTGCGGCCTGCATCGGGTAACGATATACCTTTTACAAGATCTTCGGGCACGGGAATCATGGTTATGTCGCCGTTAGCGGGATTAAGTCGGTAAAGACTATACATGTCACGGTTCTCGGCGGTAAAATAGATCATGTTGTCGGCACGGCTCCAGACACGCTGCTGAATGTTGGGGTCAAACTCCTTGGTAAGAGGCGTCACCTTGCGGTCGGCAATGTTTATGAGATAGAGCTGCTCCTCTACCATGCTCGGAGTGCGTCCTTCAGGCAGGTTGCGGCCTACGCCGTCAAATGATTCGGGCGAACCCGAAGCAAGCACCTTTGTGGCATCGGGTGAGAACACAGCACCCGAAATAAATCCGTCATTCTCGACCACGGGAGTGGAGGTCATTGTAGCAAGGTCGATTACATACAACGATGTAAGAGTAGTGGGGCGTGATGTCAAGCGACTGCGTGATGTGCGCACGAGCAACTTCTTGCCGTCGTCCGATATATCAGATAGCGAAACGCTGTTATGTCCGAATGTAATAGGCTGCTGAACACCTGTTGCGAGGTCATATTTAGCCAACATATAGCGGTCACGCCAACCCGGCTGACGATCCTCGGGCTGAATGATTTCATACACATCGGGGCTCTCCTTTGGACCAATCTGAACCGATGTAATCATAAGATAGCTCTCGTCAGGTGATATGGTGAACCATTCATTAGGGATGTCTGACGCAAGGAGGTCACGGCGTCCCGTGGCGACATCGACTGCATATAACGCACGGCCGTCGTTGGTGTTGCGTGTATAGTAGTAGCGGCTTCCCTTAGGCATCCACTTTATAGCTTCCGATGTTTCAGTTACGACACTACCCGTAGCGACATCGGAGATACGGTACACATATTCGTATGCCCCACCCTTGCGAGTGTGATAGTAGGATGTTATCATGTATTTGCCGTCAGGCGAGATGCTTGTAGACGATATTCTCGTACCGTGCAGTACATCGTCGAGCGTGTACATGCGTGATGTTCCGGTGCCTATTTTCAGCAGCTCGGGATGCTCCGAGTCAAGGCTCACCTTTATCGAGTCGCTCTTACCTTTCTCGCTGAGATACTTCACGGTAATCTTGTGAGTTGCGGGAGTAAGCACAAGCTGATTGCCTTCAAGTTTACGGCCGTCGACATATACATTGTAATTCTTAAGTCCCTTCACATTCAGTGAAGCCTTGGAATAGTGACGGTTTTCCACTGTAAAACCGAGCAGATGCAATGCATAGGCATCGTCACTTCCCGGAGCCACATCACCCGAAAACATCACGGGATTGCGTGATGTCGCCTGCGACACGTGAGTGTCAAGCAGTGACTTCACATCAAACTTGCGTGAATTAACATCCTCACTGTCAAACATTAATGGTATCTGCACGGGATAAGGGCCCGTGTACTCAAGCGTCTTGACATCCACCGTTTCGCCCATAGCAATTACCGACGAACATAACGCCAACATGCCAATGATTGGTCTTTTCATTTAGGTTAAAGCTTAATTTATTGGATTCTTCCCCAAAGTTATAAAAAATTTCACTAAAAAGCTTAACACAGTTGAAAATAACGCTACCCTAAAATTCGGCAGGCATTATTGTCACATCAACAACAATTCGTAGCGTAAATAGCGTTACAAGCGACAATAAATAATTATCTTTGTGAATAATTACATACAATCACATTATCACATACTAATGAAAAAGTTATTTTTAATTGCAGGAGCTATTGCAGTGGCAGCTGTTGCCGAAGCAGCCGAGTCACCGCTATGGATGCGATATCCGGCCATATCACCTGATGGAAAAAGTATCGCATTCTGCTATCAGGGCGACATTTTCACTGTCCCGTCGACGGGAGGACGCGCCACACAGTTGACAACCAATCCGGCCTACGACACACGCCCTGTGTGGTCGCCCGACGGAAAGAGCATCGCCTTTGCTTCGGATCGCGAAGGCAGTTTTGACATCTACATCATGCCCCGCGAGGGAGGTGCACCCACACGGCTCACCACTCACTCGGCAAGCGAAATGCCCGAAACATTCCTTGACAACGAGCATGTGCTCTACACGGCTTCAATACAGCCCGATGTAAACGACAGCCAGTTCCCGTCAAAACAATTCCCGCAAATCTACAACGTGTCGACCACCGGCGGACGACCCAAGCTGTATTCATCGCTGGCAATGGAGAACCTGTCGATAAGCCCCGACGGCAAGCAGCTTCTATATAACGACATGAAAGGATATGAGGACACATGGCGCAAGCACCACACATCGTCAATAACACGCGATATATGGCTTTGCACCACCGACGGCAACCGCAGCTATCGCAAGCTCACCGACTTCAACGGCGAGGACCGCGACCCGGTGTGGAAAGCCGACGGAAGCGCCTACTACTATCTTAGCGAACGTGACGGCAACTTCAATGTCTACAAGTCGACAATCGACGGAAAGAATCCCGTAAAGATAACATCACATCCCAAGCATCCCGTTAGATTCCTCACCGCCTCCAACGACGGAAAGCTGTGCTACGGATATGACGGCGAGATATACACCGTGACCGAAGGCTCACAACCCGCCAAGGTCAACGTGGCCATAACATCGGATCTCACCGAGCAGAAACTCGTGAACCAACTCATAAGCAGCGGAGCCACCGACATTGCCGTGTCACCATCAGGCAAAGAAGTGGCATTCATCGTACACGGCGATGTCTACGTGACATCGGTAGAATACCGCACCACAAAGCAGATAACCGACACTCCCCAACAGGAGCGCAACATCGACTTCAGCCCCGACGGACGCTCTCTCGTCTACTCGGCCGAGCGTGGTGAAACATGGGGCATCTATGAAAGCTCGATAGTACGTGACGACGACAAATACTTCACCTACGCACAGGAAATAGAAGAGAAGCCGCTTGTGACAGGCGACAAGACATCGTTCCAGCCGCTATATTCACCCGACGGCAAGGAGGTAGCATTCCTTGAGGACCGCTCGGCCATACGCGTAATCAACCTGAAGAGCAAAGAGGTGCGCACAGTCATGGACGGCAAGTATAACTACTCCTACTCCGACGGCGACCAGACATTTGCATGGTCACCCGACAGCCGCTGGCTGCTGACCGAATACATAGGCATAGGCGGATGGAACAACAAGGACATAGCCCTAATCAAGGCCGACGGCAGCGGTGAAACGGTAAATCTAACCGAAAGCGGCTACTCCGACTCCAATCCCAAATGGGTGCTTGACGGCAAGGCCATGATATGGAATTCAGACCGAGCCGGCTACCGCAGCCACGGCAGCTGGGGAGCGCACTCCGATGTCTACATAATGTTCTTCGACGACGAAGCCTGGGATAAGTTCCAGCTCTCGAAGGAAGAGCTCGCACTTGCCGAAGAAGCTGAAAAGGATAAAAAGGATAAGGAGTCATCGGCAAACGACGACAAGAAAGACAAGAAAGATAAAAAAGGCAAAGGCAAGAAGGACAAAGCCGAAAAAGAGGACGAAGTCAAGCCCCTCAAGCTGGAGCTCGACAATCGTCGTGACCGCATAATGCGCCTCACTGTCAATTCGTCGAACCTCGGTGACGCACTGCTCTCCAAGAAAGGCGACAAGCTATATTACTGCACCTCATTTGAAGGCGGATATGACTTGTGGCTGCATGACCTTAAAGAGAACTCGACCAAGCTTCTCATAAAGGGTGTGGGCTACGGTCCGTTACTTACCGACAAAGAGGGAGAAAAAGCATATCTTATATCAAGAGGCGGACTCACTCAGGTCAATGTCAAGGATGCCAAAACAAAGTCAATCCCCTTCGCCGCCGAGTTCAACTACCGTCCGGCCGAAGAGCGTGACTATATATTCAACCATGCATGGCGACAGGTCAACGACAAGTTCTACGATCCTCAAATACACGGCATAGACTGGGCTTCATTCCGCGAGGACTACAGAAAATACCTGCCCTACATCAACAACAACTACGACTTCCGTGACATGCTGTCGGAGATGCTCGGCGAACTTAACGGTTCACACACCGGCGCAAGCTACCACGCCCCCACATCGGCACCCGCAACAGCTTCACTCGGAGCTTTCTACGACGAAAACTACGACGGCGACGGCCTGAAGATAGCACAAATAATAGCACAGGGTCCGTTGACAAAGGCCGACAACAAGATAACCGAAGGCTGCATAATCGAGAAAATCAACGGAAAGACAATCGAACGCGGCAAGGATTACTACCCCATGCTCGCAGGCAAAGCAGGCAAAAACGTAATGCTGACAGTGCTCGACCCCTCGACAGGCAAGAGATTTGAGGAGAAGGTAAAGCCCATCAGCTACGGTACACAAAGCGACCTGCTCTACAAACGCTGGGTTGAGAAAAACCGCAAGCGTGTCGAACAACTTTCAGGAGGCAAGGTGGGATATGTACATGTCAAGGGCATGGACAGCCCGAGTTTCCGCACCGTGTTCTCGGATCTTCTCGGCCGTTATCGCAACTGCGACGCAGTTATTGTAGACACCCGTCATAACGGTGGAGGCTGGCTGCACGACGACCTCGCGACACTGCTCAACGGCAAGGAGTATGCACGTTACACTCCCCGCAACAACTACATCGGCAGCGACCCGTTCACCAAGTGGCTCAAGCCGTCATGTGTGCTCGTGTGTGAGGACAACTACTCCAATGCCCACGGCTTCCCATGGGTCTACAAGACACTCGGCATAGGCAAGCTCATCGGCACACCCGTTCCCGGTACAATGACAGCAGTGTGGTGGGAAACGCAGATAGATCCATCGCTGGTATTCGGCATCCCTCAAGTAGGATGCAAGGATATGGACGGAAACTATCTTGAAAATCACGAACTACAACCCGACATCAAGGTTTACAACACTCCTGAAGTTCAGCTTCAAGGAGGTGACACACAACTTGAAACCGCCGTTAAGGAGATGCTCAACACCATCTGACAACAACAGTAACAACACCGACACCGCCGCTACCGAGTCAATGCCGTAGCGGCGGTGTTGTATTTTCTATTTGGATTATTGGAAAAGTGTTGCTAAATTTGCCTTTGTCAGCACTATGGGGGTGCTGGCATAACCGGACATAGACATGACAATCCTTCCAATGTATCCGACGAGCATCAATGAAAAATACATGGAGCTCGTGATCAACACCCTTCGCGACGGCGGTATTATAATATACCCCACCGACTCGCTATATGCGATAGGCTGCAATGCGCTCAACAATCAGGCTATTGAGCGTATATGCCGCATAAAAGGAATAAATCCGGCCAAGACCAACCTGTCGATTATCTGTCACGATATATCGCAATCGGCCGAATATGCCCGCATCGACAATCGCGCATTCCGAATCATGAAGGACAATCTGCCCGGCCCTTTCACCTTCCTGCTTCCGGCTTCCACTACACTTCCCAAAGTGTTCAAAGGACGAAAGACCGTAGGTGTGAGAATCCCCGACAACGCCATAGCCCGAGAAATAGCCATGCGCATGGACTCGCCATTGCTTACCACTTCCATACAATGGGACACCGAGGATGAAGCAATCAATCCCGAGTCCATAGCGATGCGATACTCCGACACTGTGGATATCGTAATCGACGGAGGTGAAGGAGGCACCGAGCCGTCGACCGTTATAGACATCACCGACAGCTCAAATCCTGAAATAATCAGACAAGGCCTTGGCGAAATTGAGCTCTAATCAGACATTTTAATTTACAATCGACATAAATTTAAGTTAATAGTTCGTCCTTATCGAATTATTCACTAATTTTGTATTACCGGAAATTATATAAAACGAATGACAATTACTTTAACCAAATAAATCAAGATAATTATGTCAAAGGTAACCGTAGTAGGCGCAGGAAACGTAGGCGCCACTTGTGCTAATGTTCTTGTAACTAACAACGTAGCTGACGAAGTCGTACTCATCGACATCAAGCAGGGTCTTGCCGAAGGTAAGACGATGGACATCATGCAGACCGCCAATCTGCTTACCATCAACACTCACATGGTAGGCGTGACCAACGACTATGAGAAGACTGCAGGTTCAGATGTAGTAGTAATCACATCAGGTATACCCCGTAAGCCGGGCATGACTCGTGAAGAGCTCATCGGAGTAAACGCAGGTATCGTAAAGTCAGTTACCGACAACGTACTCAAATATTCACCCAATGCAGTGATCTTGTGCGTATCCAACCCCATGGACACAATGACCTATCTTATCCACAAGACTTCAGGTCTTCCCAAGAACCGCATCATCGGTATGGGCGGCGCACTCGACAGCTCACGTTTCAAATACTTCCTCAGCGTAGCACTCGGAGCCAACCCCAACGAAGTTGAAGGTATGGTAATAGGCGGTCACGGTGACACTACAATGATTCCCTTGACCCGCTACGCAACTTATCGCGGTATTCCTGTAAGCACACTCCTTGACAAGGAAACGCTTGACAAGGTAGCAGCCGACACAATGGTAGGCGGAGCCACTCTTACCGGTCTTCTCGGCACATCGGCATGGTATGCACCCGGTGCAGCATCGGCAGCCGTAGTAGCAGCAGTGCTCCACGACCAGAAGCGAGTAATCCCCTGCTCGGCACTCGTAGAAGGTGAATATGGCGAAAGCGACATCTGCATAGGCGTTCCCTGCTTGCTTGGCCGCAACGGTATCGAGAAGATTGTCGATGTCAACCTTAACGAAGAGGAGAAAGCTCTCTTCGCCAAGAGCGCAGCAGCAGTGCGCAAGACCAACGGCGCTCTCGCATCGTCACTCTAATGCAAATTCCGGCACACCTCCAATGAGGCGTGAACCTTATTTCTCCGCAAGGTGTTTCAATTTATTGGGACACCTTGTTCTTTATATATATAGGATTAACTCAATTTATAAATTCATAAGTAATGAAAAAGATAGCATTTTTAGCAGCAGCGATCTTGATTTCAGGAGCAATGATTACAGGATGCGGTAACTCGACATCCAAGGAGGTGAAAGAGGCCGAGGCCACAGCCGAAGCCGTAAACGAATCGGAAGGCGCCCCGATAGAACTCGGGCCCAATGACATTCTGGAGTTCGGCGGTGCACAGCCTATGCCCGTAGTAGTCGACTTCTCGGCGACATGGTGTCCGCCCTGCAAGCAGTTCAAGCCCATATTCCACAAGCTTGCAAAAAAGTACAAGGGCAAGGTAAACTTCATATATGTAGACATCGATAAGGCTCCGCAACTGGCCGAGCAATATGGCGTGACATCGGTGCCTACAATCCTCTTTGTCGACAAGGAAGGCGTTATCAACCGCAACATAGGTTTCATGACCGAGGAAGAGGTTGAGGGCGCTGTAGCGGCAATCATGCCTGCACCGTCGGCACCCAAGATAGAGCCGAGATAAACCAAGTACAATCCTAAACACAGAAAAGGCTGCCGCAAATGCGACAGCCTTTTCTCGTATAGTTTTATCAAAAGTGCTTACTTAACTTCAGTGTGAGCAATGTCGATTACATCGGCTGAGTCAAACACTGTGTCGATATCGTCCTTTCCGGCAACAACAAGGCTGTCGTATTCACGAAGTCCGGTACCGGCAGGAATCAAGTGACCGCAGATAACGTTCTCCTTCATACCTTCAAGAGTGTCCACCTTACCGTTGATAGCGGCTTCATTGAGCACCTTGGTGGTTTCCTGGAACGATGCAGCCGACATGAAGCTTGAGGTCTGCAATGCAGCGCGAGTGATACCCTGAAGTATCTGCTCGGATGTAGCAGGAACAGCTTCACGCACAGTCACGGTCTTGAGGTCGCGACGCTTGAGGGCTGAGTTCTCGTCACGCAGCTTGCGTGCTGTGATAATCTGACCGGGCTTTACATTTTCGCTGTCACCGGCATCGACAACCACTTTCTTACCCCAGATGCGGTCGTTCTCTTCCATGAACTCACGCTTGTCGACAACCTGCTGCTCAAGGAAGCAAGTGTCACCCGGATCGAGGATGTTGACCTTGCGCATCATCTGACGCACGATTACTTCAAAGTGCTTATCGTTGATCTTCACACCTTGCATGCGGTATACATCCTGAACCTCGTTGACGATGTATTCCTGAACGGCAGTGGGACCCATGATGTTGAGGATGTCGGCAGGAGTGATGGCACCGTCGGAGAGCGGAGTTCCGGCGCGCACATAGTCGTTCTCCTGAACGAGAATCTGCTTCGACAGCGGAACGAGGTACTTCTTGACTTCACCAAGCTTGGAAGTAACCGATATTTCACGGTTGCCTCGCTTAACCTTGCCAAACTTAACCTCACCGTCGATTTCCGAAACGATAGCCGGGTTGGACGGGTTACGTGCCTCAAAGAGCTCGGTAACACGGGGCAGACCACCGGTGATATCACCGGCATTACCGGCCGAACGAGGAATCTTGACGAATACCTCGCCGGGAGCGACATCGGCACCGTTCTCAACCATGAGGTGAGCGCCCACAGGCAGTGCATAGGTCTTAATCACCTGACCGTTGGCATCGACGATGTTGGCCTCGGGAACGCGTGTACGATCCTTTGACTCGATTATTATCTTATCCTCAAGTCCTGTCTGCTCGTCATAATCTACACGATATGTAACGTTCTCGACAAGATTCTGGAATTCAATTTTACCACCTACTTCCGAAATGATGACGGCGTTGAAGGGGTCCCATTCGCATATTACATCGCCCTTGGTGACAGTGTCGCCATTGCCGAAGTAAAGCTTAGAACCGTAAGGAATGTTGGCGTTGGTGAGCATCATCTTGGTGTTGGGGTCGATGATACGCATCTCGGCAAGACGGCCAATCACTACATGTACGGGCTTTCCGTTGGCGCCCTTCTCAGCAGTTTCAACCGTGCGGAGTTCCTCGATTTCAAGCACGCCTTCATAGCGTGAGGTTATAGTAGATACGGCAGCGATGTTTGAAGCGACACCACCGACGTGGAATGTACGAAGAGTAAGCTGAGTACCCGGCTCACCGATTGACTGAGCGGCAATCACGCCGACAGCCTCACCCTTCTGCACAAGACGGTTGTTGGACAAGTTGCGTCCATAGCACTTGGCGCAAACACCCTTCTTGGACTCACAGGTAAGTACCGAGCGGATTTCAACCGACTCGATGGGCGACTCGTTGATGCGATTGGCAGCAACTTCATCGATTTCCTCACCCGAGGCAACGATAAGCTCACCCGAGATGGGGTCGATGATGTCGTGAACCGATACACGGCCGAGGATGCGCTCGCCGAGCGATGCCACAACTTCCTCGTTGTTCTTGATTTCGGTGCATACAAGACCACGGAGCGTACCGCAATCCTCCTCATGGATGATGACATCATGAGCCACATCGACAAGACGACGGGTAAGGTAACCTGCGTCGGCGGTCTTCAATGCGGTATCGGCAAGACCCTTACGGGCACCGTGGGTTGAGATGAAGTACTCAAGCACTGAAAGGCCCTCCTTGAAGTTGGCAAGAATCGGGTTCTCGATAATCTGACCTCCTTCGGCACCTGCCTTCTGGGGCTTAGCCATAAGACCACGCATACCGGCCAACTGACGAATCTGGTCCTTAGAACCACGGGCACCCGAGTCAAGCATCATGAATACAGAGTTGAAGCCCTGGTTGGCGGCTGTCATCTGCTTCATAAGCGTATCGGTGAGTCGAGAGTTGACATGCGTCCATATATCGATTATCTGGTTGTAACGCTCGTTGTTGGTGATGAATCCCATCGAATAGTTGTTCATCACTTCCTGAACCTGCTCGTTACCTTCAGCTACAAGCTGCTCCTTTTCCGGCGGGATGAGCACATCACCGAGGTTGAACGACAATCCGCCCTTGAATGCCATGTAGTATCCGAGGTTCTTGATGTCGTCAAGGAACTGAGCCGAACGGGTCACACCGCAAGTGTTGATAACCTTACCGATGATGTCGCGCAATGACTTCTTGGAAAGAATCTGGTTGACATAACCGATTTCCTTAGGCACGTACTGGTTTACGAGCACGCGGCCTACTGAAGTGTTCTCAACAAGATGAGTGATGGGGTTGCCATTTTCATCGACATCGTCCACAACTACCGAAACGGGAGCATGGAGAGTCACGCGGCCTTCATTGTAAGCAATCTGAGCCTCTTCGGGACCGTAGAACTTAAGGCCTTCACCCTTGTCGCCCTTGCGGAGCTTGGTGATGTAGTAAAGACCGAGTACCATGTCCTGCGAAGGCACTGTGATAGGAGCACCGTTGGCGGGGTTGAGGATGTTGTGAGCACCGAGCATAAGCATCTGGGCTTCCAACACAGCCTCGTTGCCAAGAGGCAAGTGAACAGCCATCTGGTCTCCGTCGAAGTCGGCGTTGAATGCCGTACATGCGAGCGGATGGAGCTGGATAGCCTTTCCTTCAATCATCTTGGGCTGGAATGCCTGGATACCAAGACGGTGAAGTGTCGGGGCACGGTTGAGCAGAACGGGGTGACCCTTCATAACGTGCTCAAGGATGTCCCATACGACAGGTTCCTTGCGGTCAACTATCTTTTTGGCCGACTTCACAGTCTTCACGATGCCACGCTCGATGAGCTTGCGGATGATGAAGGGCTTGTAAAGCTCGGCAGCCATATTCTTGGGAATACCGCACTCGTGCATCTTAAGCTCGGGACCAACAACGATTACCGAACGTGCAGAGTAGTCGACACGCTTACCGAGAAGATTCTGACGGAAGCGGCCCTGCTTACCCTTGAGAGAGTCGGAGAGCGACTTCAGGGGTCGATTGGCCTCGGTCTTAACTGCCGACGACTTGCGAGAGTTGTCGAGCAGCGAGTCAACAGCCTCCTGAAGCATGCGCTTCTCATTGCGGAGGATGACTTCGGGAGCCTTGATTTCGATAAGACGCTTAAGACGATTGTTACGGATGATCACACGACGATAGAGGTCGTTAAGGTCGCTGGTAGCGAAACGACCGCCGTCGAGGGGCACGAGAGGACGGAGTTCGGGCGGAATCACGGGAACCGCCTGAAGAATCATCCATTCGGGCTTATTGCGGTGCTTTGACGCACGGAACGACTCCACAATCTGAAGACGCTTCAACGCCTCGGTCTTACGCTGCTGCGAACCGTCGGTATTAGCACGGTGACGGAGCTCGTAAGAGAGCGAGTCGAGGTCAAGACGAGTGAGCAGGTCATATACTGCCTCGGCACCCATCTTGGCGATGAACTTATTGGGGTCGGTGTCGTCAAGCAACTGATTTTCCTTAGGAAGCTTGTCGAGGATTTCAAAGTATTCCTCCTCGGTGAGAAGGTCGAGTGTCTGAACGTTTTCGGCCTGTCCGGGCTGGATGACCACGTAACGCTCATAGTAAATCACAGCATCGAGCTTCTTTGAGGGAAGACCGAGCAGATAACCGATCTTGTTGGGAAGCGAACGGAAATACCAGATGTGAGCCACGGGAACGACGAGCTTTATGTGACCCATGCGTTCACGGCGCACTTTCTTCTCGGTAACCATGACACCACAACGGTCGCACACAATGCCCTTGTAACGGATGCGCTTATACTTTCCGCAATGACACTCATAGTCCTTTACCGGACCGAATATCTTTTCGCAGAACAGACCGTCACGCTCGGGCTTGTAGGTGCGGTAGTTGATAGTCTCGGGCTTGAGAACTTCACCGCTCGACTTTTCAAGGATTTCCTCGGGCGAAGCAAGTCCGATGGAAATCTTTGAGAAATCGGTTTTTGATTTATTGTCTTTTCTAAAAGCCATATTTTAGTGTTTCCTTTCTTTACTGTGATTAATTATTGCTCTAAGTTGATGCTCAATCCAAGACCGCGAAGCTCGTGGAGAAGCACGTTAAGCGACTCGGGGATTCCGGCCTGAGGCATGGGCTCGCCCTTGACGATAGCCTCATAAGCCTTGCTACGGCCGTTTACATCATCACTCTTGATAGTCAGAATCTCCTGGAGAATGTGGGATGCGCCGAATGCCTCGAGCGCCCAAACTTCCATTTCTCCGAAACGCTGACCACCGAACTGGGCCTTACCTCCAAGAGGCTGCTGCGTGATGAGCGAGTACGGACCGATGCTACGTGCGTGCATCTTGTCCTCAACCATGTGGCCGAGCTTAAGCATGTAGATGACACCTACGGTTGCAGGCTGGTCGAAGCGCTCACCGGTGCCGCCATCGTAAAGATAGGTCTTTCCGTAGCGGGGAAGTCCGGCCTTGTCGGTCCACTCGTTAAGGTCGTCGAGGCTTGCACCGTCGAAAATAGGAGTGGCAAACTTATCGCCGAGAATAGCTCCCGACCAACCGAGAACTGTTTCAAAAATCTGACCGAGGTTCATACGAGAAGGCACACCCAGAGGGTTAAGCACGATATCAACCGGAGTACCGTCGGCAAGGAAGGGCATATCCTCCTGACGCACGATACGCGACACGATACCCTTGTTACCGTGACGACCGGCCATCTTATCACCTACGCTGATCTTACGCTTCTTGGCAACATATACCTTAGCCATCTGCATGATTCCGGAGGGAAGCTCGTCACCGATCGAGATGTCGAATTTCTTACGACGAAGCTCGGCATCGATCTCCTTTGACTTGCGGAGATAGTTCACAATAGTGGCACGGATCATGTCGTTCTTGTGAGCATCGGCAGTCCACTTTGAAAGGTTGACAGTGTCATAGTTTATACCCTTCAGAGCGGCAGGTGTAAACTTGGCACCCTTGGCGATAATATCGGCGCCGAGGAAGTCCTTGACCCCTTGCGAGGTCTTGCCTTCGGTGAGCACCATGAGCTTGTTGACGAGAATGTCCATCAGCTCGGCCTGCTTTTCCTCATACTCTTCGTCAAGCTTGGGAAGCTGTGCGTTGGCACTCTTGGTCTTCTTTTTCTTGGCGGCACGAGAGAAGAGGTTGGTGCCGATTACAACACCCTTCAACGAGGGAGTTGCCTTGAGAGAAGCATCCTTCACATCACCGGCCTTGTCACCGAAGATGGCGCGAAGCAACTTCTCCTCAGGTGTGGGATCGGATTCTCCCTTAGGAGTAATCTTACCTATCATTATGTCACCGGGAGCTACATGGGCGCCGACACGGATAATACCGCGCTCGTCGAGATCCTTGGTAGCGTCTTCGCTGACATTGGGGATATCGCTTGTAAGTTCCTCCATACCGCGCTTGGTTTCACGCACTTCGAGCGAATACTCGTCAACGTGAACCGAGGTGAGGATATCCTCACGAACCACGCGCTCATTAAGCACGATAGCATCCTCGTAGTTGTAACCCTTCCAAGGCATGAAAGCCACCTTCAGGTTACGGCCGAGAGCAAGTTCACCGTTTTCGGTCGAGTAACCTTCGGTGAGAATCTGACCCGGAGTCACACGCTGACCCTTCTCGCATATAGGACGAAGGTCGATGGTGGTGCTTTGGTTGGTCTTTCGGAACTTTGGTATGTGGTATTCCTTAACCGAATCCTCGAATGCGACAAAGTCTTCATCCTCGGTGCGGTCATAGCGAATACGTATCACTGTAGCATCAACAAACTCGATGACACCGTCGCCTTCGGCGGTAATCTGAGTACGAGAGTCGCGGATAAGCTGTCCCTCGAGGCCAGTGCCCACGATAGGAGCTTCGGAACGCAACAGAGGCACTGCCTGACGCATCATGTTAGATCCCATCAACGCACGGTTGGCATCGTCATGTTCAAGGAACGGGATGAGCGATGCTGCGATAGAAGCAATCTGAGTGGGCGATACATCCATCAGGTTGACCTCGCTCGGAGCTACGATGGGGAAGTCGGCGTCAAGACGAGCCTTAACACGCTCGCGAACAAACGTACCGTCATCGTTAAGAGGAGCATTGCCCTGGGCAATCACCTGACCCTCCTCGACTTCGGCAGTCAGATATACGACTTCATCGTTGTTGATGTTGACCTTGGAGTTCTCAACCTTGCGGTAGGGAGTTTCGATAAATCCGAGGTCGTTTATTTTAGCATACACACACAATGACGAGATAAGACCGATGTTAGGTCCTTCAGGCGTTTCGATAGGACAAAGACGGCCATAGTGGGTGTAGTGAACGTCACGAACCTCAAAACCTGCGCGCTCACGCGAAAGACCGCCGGGGCCAAGGGCCGACATACGGCGCTTGTGGGTCATTTCGGCAAGGGGGTTGGTCTGGTCCATGAACTGAGAAAGTGCATTGGTACCGAAGAATGTGTTGATAACAGAAGAGATTGTCTTCGCATTGATAAGGTCAATGGGAGTGAAATCCTCATTGTCACGCACATTCATGCGCTCGCGGATTGTACGCGACATACGAGCGAGTCCCACACCAAACTGGTTGTAGAGCTGCTCGCCTACGGTACGCACGCGACGGTTGCTCAAGTGGTCGATGTCGTCGACATCGGTCTTTGAGTTGATAAGCTCGATGAGATACTTTATGATGGCGATTATATCCTCCTTGGTAAGGACCTTCACATCCATCGAAGTACCGAGATTGAGCTTCTTGTTGATGCGGTAACGACCCACTTCGCCAAGGTCATAACGCTTTTCCGAGAAGAAAAGGTTGGTGATTACCTCACGGGCCGACGCATCATCCGGCGGCTCCGCGTTGCGCAGCTGTCGGTAGATATATTGAATAGCCTCCTTTTCGGAGTTACTTGTATCTTTCTGTAGAGTGTTGAAGATTATCGAATAGTCGCTGGTATTGGCGTCTTCCTTGTGGAGGAGTACGGTCTGCGCACCTGCATCAATTATCTCCTGGATGTGCTCTTCCTCGAGCACGGTTTCGCGGTCAATCACGACCTGGTTGCGCTCTATCGACACAACCTCGCCGGTGTCTTCGTCAACGAAGTCCTCAACCCATGTCTTCAATACACGGGCAGCCAGCTTGCGTCCGATTGCCTTCTTAAGATTGGTCTTATTGACCTTGATCTCTTCAGCAAGGCCGAAGATTTCGATGATGTCCTTATCGCTTTCAAGACCTATCGCACGCAAGAGAGTGGTAACGGGAAGTTTCTTCTTACGGTCGATGTAAGCGTACATCACGTTGTTGATGTCAGTTGCAAACTCAATCCAAGACCCACGGAACGGGATTATTCGTGCCGAATAGAGCTTAGTGCCGTTGGCATGAGTGCTCTGTCCGAAGAACACACCGGGAGAACGGTGCAACTGCGACACGACAACTCGTTCAGCTCCATTGATTACAAATGTACCCTGCGCCGTCATATAAGGAATCGGCCCAAGGAATACATCCTGTATCTTAGGTTCAAAATCTTCGTGATCGGGGTCAGTACAATATAATTTTAATTTAGCCTTGAGGGGCACGCTGTAGGTGAGTCCTCGTTCAAGACACTCCTCGATTGTGTAGCGCGGGGGGTCGATGTAATAGTCGAGAAACTCAAGTACGTAATTATTGCGAGTGTCCACAATCGGGAAATTCTCGGCGAACACCTTATAAAGTCCCTCATTATTTCTTTTTTCAGGAGGGGTGTCGAGCTGAAGGAAATCCTGGAATGACTTCAGCTGAACCTCGAGAAAATCAGGGTAAGGAAGGGGATTCTTTACCGATGCAAAATTGATACGGGGTTTTGTTAATGAAACTGACATTTAAAATAAAAACGTTAAGGGAACTCAAATTAAAATATAACACAAAAAGGTTAAGAATCATTATAAGATATGATTCTTAACCTAATTACCTGAGGTTCAGGCAATATTATTTAAGTTCAACTTCAGCGCCAGCTTCTTCCAACTGCTTCTTCAGACCTTCGGCGTCAGCCTTGGCGAGACCTTCCTTAACTGTGCTGGGAGCACCGTCAACGAGTTCCTTAGCTTCCTTCAAGCCAAGTCCGGTGAGTTCCTTAACAAGCTTAACAACTGCAAGCTTGCTTGCGCCGGCCGACTTAAGGATAACATCGAATGAGGACTTCTCTTCAGCCTCAGCAGCGCCACCGGCTGCGGGAGCTGCTACTGCTACAGCTGCAGCTGCGGGCTCGATACCATACTCATCCTTGAGGATAGCCTTGAGTTCACTTACTTCCTTTACGGTCAAATTGACTAATTCTTCAGCAATAGCTTTAATATCTGCCATCGTCTTAAAATTTTAAAAGTTATTGTTTTTTCTATTTATTATTTTTTTATTGTTTTGTCTATTGAGGCGTCAAACGCTTATTATGCGTTCTTTTCCTCAATAGCATCCAGAAGTCCGTGGATGGTTGTTCCGGCGTCAAGCGCGGAGATAACACCCTGTACAGGGCCCTCGAGCATTGCGATAACATCGGCAATAAGTTCGTTCTTGCTCTTGATGTTTGCAAGTGTGTCGAGCTGGTCAGCACCTACGTAAACGGTTTCTTCTACGTAAGCGGCCTTAAAACGGGGGAGTGTAGCATCCTTGTCCTTCTTCAAGACTTCCTTGATGAGCTTTGCGGGAGCATTGCCAACATTGGAGAACATCACCGATGTTGAGCCCTTCAAGCTGGGATAGAGTTCGGAATACGTTTCGGCGTTTTCGAGTGACTCGAGAGCCTTGTGAAGAAGCGTATTCTTAACGACGAGAAGCTTAATGTCGGCCTTGTTGCAAGCACGGCGGAGGTCGCTGGTCTTTTCAGCGTTCAATCCGGCTGTTTCCACGAGGTAGAAGCAGCTGTAATTCTTAACCGTGTCAGCAATTTGGGCAATAATAATGTCTTTATCTTCCTTTCTCATTTTGCGTAGTCTTTAAATGTTAAACATCGATTGACTTAGAGTCAACCTTGATGCCGGGACTCATAGTGCTTGAAAGATAAATACTCTTAATATAGGTGCCCTTTGCAGTAGCAGGCTTAAGCTTGATCAAGGTATTGATGAACTCACGTGCGTTGTCCTTCATCTGTTCGGGAGTGAAAGAAACCTTTCCGATTGAAGAGTGAACGATACCGTTCTTGTCGACCTTGAAGTCGATTTTACCCTTCTTCACTTCCTCAACAGCCTTTGCTACATCATTGGTAACGGTACCGCTCTTGGGGTTAGGCATCAAGCCACGAGGACCGAGGATGCGACCGAGAGCACCAATCTTACCCATGATAGCGGGCTGAGTAATGATTACATCAACATCAGTCCAACCACCTTTGATCTTGTCGATATATTCGTCAAGACCTACATAGTCGGCTCCGGCAGCCTTAGCGGCAGTTTCCGCATCGGGGTTGCAAAGCACGAGTACAGTAGTCTTCTTGCCGGTTCCGTGAGGGAGTGTCACCACGCCACGCACCATTTGATTAGCCTTACGAGGGTCTACGCCAAGACGTACATCAATATCAAGCGAAGCATCGAATTTAGTAAAAGTAACTTCCTTTACCTTCTCAGCCGCCTCCGCTAATGTGTAAGCCTTCCCAGCTTCAATCTTCTGTAAAGCCAACTTTTGATTCTTAGTAAGTTTACCCATGTCAATTGAAGTTTATTAGTTATTTTCAGGGAAAGCTCCCTTAACGGTGATACCCATACTTCTGGCTGTACCGGCAACCATACGCATTGCCGATTCTACAGTAAAACAGTTCAAATCGGGCATTTTGTCCTCAGCAATCGCCTTCACCTGATCCCAAGTGATTTCAGCCACCTTCTTACGATTGGGTTCGGCTGAACCGCTCTTGATCTTTGATGCCTCAAGGAGCTGAATAGCTACAGGAGGAGTCTTAACAATGAAGTCAAAGCTCTTGTCGGTGTAGTAAGTAATTACAACCGGAAGCACCTTGCCTGCCTTGTCCTGGGTGCGGGCGTTGAATTGCTTGCAAAATTCCATGATGTTGATGCCCTTAGAACCCAAGGCGGGACCTACTGGGGGCGATGGATTTGCTGCTCCACCTTTAATCTGCAATTTGATTTGTCCAGCAATTTCTTTAGCCATTTCTTAATACAAATTTTGTTGGGTTAAACGTGCGAATTTTGGTCAAAAAGCTCGTAACCGCTATTTGGCCAATTCTCGCTCTACTTGCGATGCCTCCAATTCCAAGGGAGTGCTGCGACCGAATATCTTGACTTCGACCTTGAGCTTGCGCTTCTCGGCGTCCAAATCTACGATTTCGCCGTTGAAGCCGCTGAACGGGCCAAAAGTCACCTTGACATGCTCGCCGACCATGAAGTCGTTGAAACCGTCATCGTTCAAGTCGTTGATCTCGTCGGCGGCGCCAAGCATTCTCATCACCTCGCTGTGACGAAGAGGTTCGGGCTGAGAGCCCTTTCCGCGTCCGCCGAGGAAATCGATTACATTGGTGGTGTTGCGCAATTCGTGCATCACCTCGCCTTGAAGATCAGCCTCCACAAACACATAACCGGAATAAAGATTGCGTTCTTTCACAACCCTTTTTCCATTACGTGTAGTCACTACTTTTTCGGTGGGAATCAACACTTGCGATACGTAGTTGCCCAAGTCAGTGTTCTTGATTGCAGCATCAAGAAGCTCCTTGACTTTAGCCTCCTTTCCTGATATTGCGCGAAGCACATACCATTCTTTTTTTCTCTCAGCCATAGGTACTACTACGTTTTAAGCGTTAAAGTCCGTAAATGAAGTGCATTAAATGGTCAACAATCTGATCCATGACAAGTATTATCAATGCAATAATGACGGAAGCTATCAGCACGATAACACTGCTTTTGATTAGCTGACTCTTTGTAGGCCAAGAAGTCCTATATCGAAGCTCGGTATAAGACTCCTGTATATCGGTAAGTAGTTTTAATTTCTTCATTTTTTCTGTCTTTGCACAGGACGAGAGGCTCGAACTCCCGACACCCGGTTTTGGAGACCGGTGCTCTACCGACTGAGCTAGTCCTGTGTATATCGGTTCTCGCTTTTACACGAGAACCGAGTTTTTATTTCCTAAATTAGTCAAGGATTTCAGTGATCTGACCTGAACCTACGGTGCGGCCACCTTCGCGGATTGCGAAACGAAGACCGAGGTCGCAAGCTACCGGGTTGATGAGCTCAACGTTGATAGTTACGTGGTCACCGGGCATTACCATTTCTACACCTTCGGGAAGAGTAATCTCACCGGTTACATCGAGTGTACGGATGTAGAACTGAGGACGATAGTGGTTGTGGAACGGAGTGTGACGGCCACCTTCTTCTTTCTTCAGGATATAAACCTGAGCCTTGAACTTGCTGTGGGGCTTAACAACTCCCGGGTGGCAGATTACCATACCACGCTTGATATCCTTCTTGTCGATACCACGGAGAAGAAGACCTACGTTGTCACCGGCTTCACCCTGATCGAGGAGCTTGCGGAACATCTCAACACCGGTAACAACCGACTTGAGGTCAGCACCAAGACCCATAATCTGAACTTCGTCACCTACCTTAACAACACCAGTTTCGATACGACCGGTAGCAACTGTACCACGGCCGGTGATTGAGAACACATCCTCAACAGGCATCAAGAAAGGCTTATCGATGTCACGGGGAGGCAGCGGAATCCATTCGTCAACAGCAGCCATAAGTTCCATAACCTTTTCTACCCACTGGGGCTCACCGTTAAGAGCACCAAGAGCAGAGCCACGGATGATAGGAGTATTGTCACCGTCATATTCGTAAGACGAAAGAAGGTCACGCATTTCCATCTCAACGAGGTCAAACATCTCTTCGTCGTCAACCATATCGCACTTGTTAAGGAATACTACGATACGGGGAACGTTCACCTGACGAGCGAGCAGGATGTGCTCACGAGTCTGGGGCATAGGACCGTCAGTTGCAGCAACTACGATGATAGCACCGTCCATCTGAGCAGCACCGGTAACCATGTTCTTTACATAGTCGGCGTGTCCCGGGCAGTCAACGTGAGCATAGTGACGATTCTCAGTTTCATACTCAACGTGCGAAGTGTTGATTGTGATACCACGCTCCTTTTCCTCGGGGGCGTTGTCGATCTGGTCGAATGACTTGACTTCGGAAAGACCCTTTTCAGCGAGCACCTTAGTGATAGCTGCGGTCAGAGTAGTCTTACCGTGGTCAACGTGACCGATTGTACCGATGTTAACATGCGGTTTGGTTCTTTCGAATTTTTCTTTAGCCATAACTTTTGTTATTTTTGTGTTGAATAATATTTCTTTCAATAAAGCTGCCGCGAAAGCGCATACGCATCCGAGGCTGCCAATTTATCATTTGAGCCGATGGCGGGATTTGAACCCGCGACCTCTTCCTTACCAAGGAAGTGCTCTACCCCTGAGCTACATTGGCAAAATGTCTTTAGAGCGGAAGACGAGGCTCAAACTCGCGACCCTCAGCTTGGAAGGCTGATGCTCTATCAACTGAGCTACTTCCGCATTGTGTGGGCGAAGATGGATTCGAACCACCGAAGGCATAAGCCAGCAGATTTACAGTCTGCCCCATTTGGCCACTCTGGTATTCGCCCGAGATACTTTTCTTAATTAGGGGAATTCAAAATTTACTTCTTCCTTTGAGCCTCTTGTCGGATTCGAACCAACGACCCCGAGATTACAAATCACGTGCTCTGGCCAACTGAGCTAAAGAGGCATTAAGTATCTTATTGCTTGGCGTCTTTTCGTCTGTCAAGCGGGTGCAAAGTTACGCAGTATTTTTCAGTTCTCCAAATTTTTCAATGCGAAAATTTCAAAACATTATCATTTTATTTAATTATCAGCGATATAACTTCAATGGCCAACATCGCGACAATGTCAGCTGACTCTTCAGCGTTGCAAAGGTAATACATATTTTCGGTCTGTCACGAATGTAAGCTGACATTTTTTTCGTAGATTTGCATTATTCAACCATTATTCATAAAATGAAAGACAATATCATCCAACGACTCGAAGCCCTGCGCCAGGCTATGCGCACACGGGGCATCGACCTTACGATCATCTCCCATGTCGACCCGCACCAAAGCGAATACATGGCCGATCACTGGCATCTTCGCGAATACCTAAGCGGATTCAACGGCTCGGCCGGAACACTCGTAGTGTCGCTTGACGACGCCAAGCTGTGGACCGACTCACGCTACTTCCTGCAGGCGGCACAGCAGCTCGACGAAACCGGCATAACATTAATGAAGGACGGCCTTGCCATAACGCCGTCAATCACCGACTATATACGCACCACCCTCCCCTCCGGCTCCACTGTAGGCATCGACGGCATGCTCTTTTCAATAAACTCGGAGCGCGACTTGAAGGAGAAGCTCGGTGAGGTGGGGATAAACCTCGTAACCGACTTCACGCCCGCCGATGAAGTGTGGGCCAACCGTCCGCCCCTACCCTCCGACAAAGCCTTCATACATGATATGAAATATGCCGGCGAGAGCACTCGCGACAAAATAGGAAAGATACTCGCGCGCGTGAAGGAGGCCGGAGCCGACGCCATATTGATATCGGCGCTTGACGAAATAGCATGGGCACTGAATCTGCGCGGAAAGGATGTGGCCTACAATCCTGTCGTTACATCATTCCTTTACCTTGGCAAGACCGGCTCCACCCTGTTTATCGACGATGTAAAGGTCACCGACAGTGTGCGGGAATATCTTGCAGGTAACGACATCAGTATAGCTCCCTACAACAGTGTGCTGAAATTTGCAAGCGCGTTACCGCTCACTACAAAGGTCCTTGTCGACCCGGGATTATCGTCAAGCGCACTCGTCACCGCACTTGGAAAGCGCATCCTTCTCGGTCGCTCTCCCATACCCCTGCTGAAAGGCATCCGCAACGATGTCCAGATAGAAGGGCTGCATCGGGCAATGCTCCGCGACGGAATTGCGCTTGTGCGTTCGTTCATGGAGATAGAGGAAACGCTGTCGCAAGGCAAGCGACTGACCGAAACAGGCGTGTGCAAGATACTCACCCGCAATCGCAGCCTGCAACCCGACTATTTCGACGACAGCTTCGGCACGATAGCCGGATATAAGGGACACGGAGCTATTGTGCATTACGAGCCCACCGAGGAGTCGGATGCCGAGATATACCCCGACGGCCTGCTGCTTGTCGACTCAGGAGCGCAATACCTCGACGGAACGACCGACATAACCCGCACCGTATCGCTCGGCAACCCCACGGCCGACGAGCGTCACGACTTCACTCTCGTGCTGAAAGGCTGTATCGCACTTGCCTCAGCCGTATTTCCCGAAGGAACTTGTGGCGTACAGCTCGACATTCTCGCCCATCAATATCTGTGGAAAGAAGGGAAAACCTATCTGCACGGCACAGGCCATGGTGTGGGCTCGTTCCTGAACGTACACGAAGGGCCTCAGAGTTTCCGAAACCGCATCGACCACCTTACGACAGTGCCGTTTGCGCCCGGCATGGTGACATCCGACGAGCCCGGACTGTATGTCACCGACAAATACGGAATACGTTGCGAGAACATGATACTTACGGTAGTTGACCGCGAAACCGAATTCGGGCGTTTCCTCCGCTTCGACACCGTGACGCTGTTCCCCTTCGACATCAACCTCATCGAAACCTCGATGTTCAATGACGACGAAATTAAATGGATCAACGAGTACCACAAGAAGGTGTATGACTTGCTCACTCCTTCATTGAACGAGAAAGAAACTGCATGGCTGGCGGCCAAGACTCAGCCCATATCACGCAAATAATCAACTTTAATCAACAATCATAATGGCATTAATAAAATCGGTAAGGGGATACACCCCTGAAATCGGCAAAAACTGCTTCCTCGCCGACAATTGCACCATCATAGGCGATGTCGTGATGGGCGACGACTGCAGCATCTGGTTCAACACCGTGCTGCGCGGCGATGTCAACTCAATAAAGATAGGTAATCGCGTAAACATCCAGGACGGATCGGTGCTGCACACCCTCTATCAGAAATCGACCATAGAGATAGGCGACGATGTGTCAATAGGCCACAACGTAACGATTCACGGAGCCAAGATACACGACTTCGCCCTTATAGGAATGGGCGCAGTGGTGATGGATGACGCCGAGGTTGGCGAAGGCGCTCTCGTGGCCGCCGGAAGTGTTGTACTGTCACGCACCAAGATAGGCCCCAACGAGCTGTGGGGAGGCGCGCCCGCTAAATTCATCAAGATGGTAGACCCCGAGCAGAGCAAGGAGATTAACCGCAAAATAGCGAAGAACTATCTCATGTACTCCACTTGGTATGACGCCGAACTTGAAAACAGAATAGAAACCGAAGCCGAGCGTGACGCCGAACAGAAGTAACGCCGACAATCCACAAAATAAGCGGGGCTTGAAATGGCAATCATTTCAAGCCCCGTCTTTATTTAAATATTAATTCTAATGTTTATCCTTGATATTTGCGAGCCTGCTCCTTGACAAGTTCCTCGTCGTCAAAGTAGTTGATGCGCATCGCCTTGCGCACATCGGCCAATGTTGCCGCAGCGGCCTCACGAGCCACTTCCGAGCCACGCTTCAATATATCGTATACCGCAGGAATGTCCTGCTCATATTTCTTGCGGCGTTCACGTATTTCGGCAAGCTCCTCCTCTATCACCTTTGTAAGGAACTTCTTGACAGTACCGTCGCCAAGTCCGCCACGTGTATAGTGAGCCTTCAGTTCATCCAGATTCTTATATTCGGGCAAATATCTCTCAAAATGTTCATCACGACAAAATGCGTCAAGATAGATGAACGGACAATTGCCCTCAAGATGTCCGGGGTCGGCCACATTCAGGTGCAAGGGGTCGGTGTACATGCTCTTTATCTTCTTGGAAACCTCCTTGGCTGTATCGCTAAGATAGATGCAGTTTCCGAGCGACTTGCTCATCTTGGCTTTGCCGTCGGTTCCGGGAAGACGCAGACATGCGGCGTTAGACGGAAGCAATATCTCAGGCTCGACAAGAGTTTCACCGTATACATTATTAAATCGGTTCACTATTTCACGAGTAAGCTCGATCATCGGAGCCTGGTCCTCGCCCACCGGCACTGTAGTAGCCTTGAATGCGGTTATGTCAGATGCCTGGCTTACAGGATAGCAGAAGAATCCCACAGGAATGCTCTGCTCGAAATTACGCATCTTTATCTCGGTCTTTACAGTGGGATTTCGCTGCACACGCGACACAGTAACGAGATTCATATAATAGAAAGCAAGCTCGGCAAGCTCAGGAACCTGCGACTGGATGAATATCGTAGTCTTTTCAGGGTCTATTCCCACCGAAAGATAGTCAAGTGCAACCTCGATTATGTTCTGTCGCACCTTTTCAGGGTTGTCGGCATTGTCAGTAAGAGCCTGCGCATCGGCTATCATCACGAATATCTTATCATATTCGCCCGAATTCTGCAGCTCCACGCGTCGTTTCAGCGACCCTACGTAATGTCCGAGATGGAGTTTGCCGGTAGGACGGTCACCCGTAAGTATTATCTTTTCCATTTTTGTTTAATTTTCTGTTTAAAGTGCAAAGTTACAAAATATAACCCATTAAGCTTCCCTTTTTACCGCCAAATCACTTCGTTGCAGCTTCAGTCGACAACATCGGCAGCAGTTGGTCGTGTATGGAAGGGGTTCCGGCAAGCACCGATACGTTTCGGTCGGTGCGGAAATGTGTATAGCTTCCTCCTGCCTCCTCTACAAACAGTAATCCGGCACTGACATCCCACTGGTGAAGATTCAGCTCCCAATAACCGTCAAGGAAACCGGCGCCTACATAACACAGGTCGATAGCCGCTGATCCGAGGCGACGCATACCGCGCACATGCGGAAGCACCCGTGTCAGATTGTCGACATTGTTATCGGGATTGCGATCCTTGTCGACAGGAAATCCGGTAGCGACCACACACTGGTCAAGCCGAGTCTTTCCCGACACCTTTACAGGTTCGCCGTTCATATAAGCTCCGCGTCCTCTTATGACATGGAACAGTTCGTTGAGATAGGCGGCGTAAACGACACCAATCTCAGTGACACCGTTATGCTCGATGCCTATCGACACACAGAATTGTGGCAATCCCTGACTGAAGTTGGTCGTACCGTCGAGCGGGTCGATTACCCATCGGTATTCGCTGTCGTGATTTTCCACTCCCGACTCTTCCGAAAGTATCGAATGGTGGGGATATGTCGACCTTATATGGTCGATAATGAGTTTTTCTGCAGCTTTGTCGGCAGCCGTCACTATGTCACTGTCATTAAACTTTGACTTTATTTCAAGCTGATTACCGCGAAAATATCTCAGATGCACAGCCCCGGCCTCACGAGCCCAGGAAATGGCGTTCAACAACAAAGAATCGATCATGATAAATTAATGTTTATATCATTATAAGCATTCCCGCCATGCTTTTGTTCTAATCCCCCGGCTCCGACACAGGTATTTGTCGCTTGAGCACCTCTTTGAACGATATCAGCGACTCGGTGCGTGCAAGGCCCAAACCCTGTAGCTGCTCATGAATTATGTGCAGAAGATGGTCGTTATTGTGGGCATACAGTTTTATGAACATATCATATTGTCCCGTAGTGAAGTGTATCTCCACCACTTCAGGTATTGCCTTAAGCTTCTCCACCACCTCATCGAAGCGTGACGGATCTTTAAGGAAGAAGCCCATATAGGCGCATGTTTCATATCCCACCGATGCAGGATCGATAAGACATTCCGACCCCTTAAGCACACCCATTGACATAAGTTTCTGAATGCGCTGATGTATTGCAGCACCCGACACATTGCATTCACGAGCGATTTCCAAGAACGGTTTTCTACCGTTAACCGACAACATTTGCAAAATTTTGTAGTCAAGGGTATCTAATTGAGCTCTTGCCATAAACTAACGTTTTAAGGTTATTGTTCTATTATATATTTTATTTTGTTTAAAATTTGAATAGCAAATTTACATAATAAAATTTATTTTATCATTTTTAATTAAAAAAATATGTAATTTGAATCATAACTTTGCAGAATGAATACAACACTATACCACCTACCCTACAGCAACTCTGTCCCCGAGGAATTAATCGCTCTTTATAATGCGTCATTTCCGGCCGACGAGCGACGACCTGTCGACAGCATCATGGCTCTTATCGACGATCACGATAGCCCGTTTAACGCTTATGTCATAAAAACCGACAACGGCTTTGCCGGATTCATAACCACATGGGATTTCGACGACATGCTCTACGTAGAGCACTTCGCCACCAACCCCGAGCTCCGAGGCCAAGGAATAGGCAGTGACGCGCTCAACATGTTGATGGAACTCGCCGACAAACCCGTGGTATTGGAAGTGGAGCCTGAGGATTCCAATCCGCTCGCGTCACGACGCATAGGATTTTATCGCCGTCACGGCTTCATGCTCCACTCCGACTACAAATACATCCAGCCGCCCTACACTCCCGAAAGTCAAAGCATTGAGATGAAACTGATGTCATCGGCCGCCATCGACCCCGACCGCGCACGGGCATTGCTTTACAAGCACGTGTACCGTGCCGAATGAATTTGTTTATGACTTCGAGAATCACTACATTTGCAACCTATTTACATTAGAATGAAAAGGTCAATCTTCAAGTATATACTCACATCGTTGCTTATTGTGGCAGCTTTGGGTCTGTTCCTGCGGTCATGCACATCGGCCTCAACATCCAAGCCCACCATAACGGTAAGCATACAGCCTCAAAAATACATGCTCGAAAAAATAGTGGGCGACAAATGGGAGATTAAGTGCCTGTTGAGCAACGGCGCCAATCCCGAGTCCTACGACCCGAGCCTGACCCATCTGTTGAATCTCGAAAACAGCAAAGCCTACTTCCGCATCGGCAATGTGGCATTTGAAAGCGCAATCATAAACAAGGTGCAGAACAACAACCCGGGCTTGAAGCTGTTTGACAACTCCGAAGGTATTTCGCTCATACGCGGCACCCATTCCCACGGCGATGTAGAGCACGCCTCCGACATCGACCCCCACACCTGGACTTCGGTCAAGAACGCCAAAACAATTGCGTCCAACATGTACAAGGCGGTCGTAGATCTAGATCCCGAAAACAAAGCCTACTATTCACGCAACTTCAAGAATTTCCTCAGCAGCCTCGACTCACTCGACAGGGAGATTTCACAGCAGCTGCAGCCCTATCGCGGCTCGGCATTCGTTGTGTGGCACCCATCTCTGAGCTACTTTGCGCGTGACTATGGGCTGGAACAAATAAGTCTGAGCCCCGAGGGCAAGGAGGCGTCGGTGAAGATGATGCAGTCGACAATCGACAAGGCCATCGTCCGTGATGTGAAAACACTGTTTTTCCAGAAGGACATCGACTCACGACAGGCTCAAGTGGCCAACGAACAGATAAAAGCTGAAATCGTAAACATAAACCCGCTCAACTACGAGTGGGACAAAGAAATGAGAAGCATTGCAAATGCAATATCCCGACAATAGCATAATAACGCTCGACCATGTGTGGAAGCGTTACGACAACAAAGTCATATTAAAGGATGTCAACCTCGACATCCACAAGGGTGACTTTGTCGCCGTAACCGGACCCAACGGCGGAGGAAAGACAACCCTTCTCCGCATAATCCTTCATCTGCTCAAGCCCACCCAAGGAAGAGTCACTTATCGTCGCGACAACGTGGAGGTCAAAAAACTCCCCATAGGCTACCTGCCGCAGAAAAACCTCATCGACAGCCGATTCCCGATAACCGTAAGGGAAACCATCGCATCGGGATTGCTTGCCGAAAAGAACATCCAGCGTGACGAGTGTGACAAACGCATCTCCGACACAATTTCTCTCATGGGGCTCGACGCTCACTCCGATGCGTCGATAGGCGATCTATCGGGCGGACAGCTTCAGCGCACACTGCTCGGACGAGCTTTAATATCCAATCCTGAAGTGCTTGTGCTGGATGAACCGCTGAGCTACATCGACAAGGCATTTGAACATCATCTCTATGACATAATCGCCGATATAGCACGCAACACAACCATAATACTTGTGTCACACGAAATGTCCACCATATCAGGTATGGCCAACCGTCACATAATCGTCGACCACTCCATACATGAATGTCACGCATCACACCACTACGTACACTCGACTTGCGACGAAGCGTAATGTAGGGCAACAATCAACAACAATAAATTTACATCCAATATGAAACGCTCAACTGCAATAATCAATTCGATGATGGCATTGTCAATTATTACAGGTTGCAACAACACTCCCGGCCAACCTGACGATGTGATATATTCATCGGATATATTCACCGTCTACACCGACCGTGTGACGCAAGGGCCACACACTGCACGGGCAATAAGCCCGGTTGAGATCGAGAGCAACTACACCTCACCCGAGGAGAGCGGCATATCCCAACTGCTGCACTTCCGATTCTCGCTTAACAGCAGGGACAACGAATTGCCGCAAGGCAAAAGCCACACGGTACTTATAGGCTCCGACACGGTATTCACATTCGGAGAAGCTATTGAGAAATTCGACTCCATAAAAGAAAAACTCGCCGGGAAGCTCAACAAGGACACAAAATGGACTCTCAAAGTCAACATGAATCCTGTGCTCAACAGTTTCAAGAAACAAGGATACTATGTAACGCCTACCAACGACACAATCTACAAGGACGACTTCAAAGGCGTGTGGGTTGCCGGAAGCGTCGACCCGTTGAGCTGGGATTTTGAGAATCTCTACGGAAAGCATGACCGAAAGCTGAAGGATAGAGGTGACGGTATTTATGAAGTTACATTGAATCTGAATCCCACCACCGAGCGTCCTGAAAATCCCACCGGGTGGAAAGTCGATTCAATCGACAGCCGGTTCCCGAGGTATCATTCCGATCAATTGCTCGTCGACGCGTTGTACAACATGGCAATATGCGACATTGCAAGCAACCTTCGCCCCGACTCGACCTATCGTGCCGGTAAGGAATGGGACGGAGTGTGGACCCGAGATGTAAGCTACTCGGTATATCTCGCCCTCGCGCTGCTCGACCCCGATAACTCCTATCGCAGCCTTAAGGCCAAGCTAAAGGAAACTCCTCACGGCACTGTAATAGTACAGGACACCGGCACCGGCGGTTCATGGCCCGTGTCAAGCGACCGCATAGTGTGGGCCATGGCAGCATGGGAAGTATATAAGGTGACCGGCGACAAATCTATGCTCAAAGAAGCCATTGAAGCGATCGACAACACATTGAACGACGACATGAAAGTCGTGTGGGACTCCAACTTCAAGCTCATGCATGGCGAGCAAAGCTATCTCGACTGGAGGGAACAGACCTATCCACGCTGGATGCAGCCCAAGGACATATATGAATCGATGTGTCTTGGAACAAATGTCATGTATGCCGAGGCATTCCGTGTACGCGATGCCATGATTAAGGAGCTGGAATCGGATTACACTCCGTTATGGATGGGCATGGACAAGGAGATTGCCAACTCGATCAACAACAACCTGTGGATACCCAATCTCGGATATTATAGCGAATATCTTTACGGGGGAATATATCCCATCCAGTCACAGGCTGTCGACAATCTCGGGCAGGCGCTGTCAATCGTGTTTGACATCGCCAACCCCGAAATGGCTCGCTCGATAATCTCCAAGACTCCCTACACGCCTTATGGAATATCATCGGTATATCCCCAGATGCCCGACATAAAGCCCTATCACAACGATGCAGTGTGGCCGTTTGTACAAGCCTATTGGAACATCGCAGCGGCAAAGGCCGGCAATATTCTCGCCCTTAACAAGGGTCTTGCCGCCCTCTACAGGGCTGCGGCATTCTTCGGCACCAACAAGGAGCTTTTTGTAGCATCCAACGGCGACTATCGCGGAACCGCAGTCAACTCCGACAGCCAGCTGTGGAGTGCGGCCGGCAATGCTGCAATGATATTCCGCATAATAATGGGCATGACATTCGAGCCCGACGGTATAAGGTTCTCACCGGTAGTTCCGCCGTCGTTCACGGGCGAAAAGACCTTGACCAACCTTAAATATCGCGACGCCACGCTCACCGTCAAGGTAATAGGCACCGGCGACCGCATAAAATCATTCACCGTGAACGGTGAAAAGGACGACGATTACTTCCTGAAAGGCGATGTCACCGGCAATGTGGAGGTGCTTATAACAATGGCCGACAACACAATCAAGCCTCAGGACATAAACAGTCAGCCTCAGGCCTGGATGCCTGCCACCCCTATTGTCGACTGGGTCGACAACAAAGGCGAGATTCGCAACTACTCTCCCGGAATATCCTACGGACTGACCGTCAACAGCACGTTCCTCGACCAGATAACCACTCCTGTTGCGACATTCATCCCCGACGACAATTACTCGCTCATGGATATCGTTCCAGTGCTCAAGGAAACATGGAGTGGCTTCTCATGCAAGCCTTATGAATACATTCCGGCAGGCTCGTTGACCGTAGTCAACGCCGACAAGATAGGCAAGACAGGCACATCATTCATCAAGGACAAGGATAAAGCGTCACGCTTCATCGAGCTGTCGCCACAGAAGAACACCGATGTCACATTCCGCGTGAATGTTGACACAGGCGGCGACTATCTGCTCGATGTTAGATATGCCAACGGCGAAGGCCCCATAAACACCGAAAACAAGTGTGCCATAAGAATGCTCTACATCAACGGGCAGGAGGCCGGAGCTATAGTTATGCCGCAACGCGGTATTGACGAATGGCTATCAACCGGATTCAGCAACATGCTGCGCATAAAGCTGAAGGAAGGCATCAACGAACTGAGCATCCGACATGAAATCGACAACATGAACGGCAATGTCAACACGGCATTGCTGCAGTATGTCCGCATCATCAAGCAATAGCCAATGAAACGCATAGGAATCCTATCGGACACCCACTCTTGCTGGGACGATCGCTACGCCACGCACTTTGCCGGATGTGACGAAATATGGCATGCGGGTGACATCGGCGACATCGGGTTGCTGCAAAAGCTTGAAGGAGTCGCTCCGGTAGTGAGGGCCGTATCAGGCAACATAGACCACGGCGAAGTGACACGACGATGCCCCGAAGTCCAGGAGTTCACAATTGAAGGTGTCAACGTGTGGATGACTCACATCGGCGGATATCCGGGAAAATACGCACGCGGAGTAAAACCCCTGTTACGTGCCAAGTGCATAAAATTGATGGTCACGGGACACAGTCACATCCTTAAAGTGATATATGACCCCGAACTCGAAATGCTGCACATAAATCCAGGAGCAGCCGGACAGCAAGGGTGGCAACAAGTGCGCACACTTGTAAGGCTCACCATCGACAACGGCACGATAAAGGACCTCGAAGTAATAGAACTAAGTAAGAAAATACAACAATGACAATCATGACACGAGTAACATCACTTATAATCGCGGCAATAGCTGCGATAGCCATGCTTTCGGGATGCAAGACATCGGAAGCCAACTACAGAGCAGCCTATCAGGCAGCAAAAGAAAAATCCGATGAAAACAGCGGAATCGATGACACGATATACGACCGCATACGCAAAGAGGCAATAAGCTCACGACTTATTGTAGGTACCGATTCAATCCCGTTGAGCACGGTCAATGTACGCCTCACCGAAGGATGCGGCACACCCGAACAGTTCAAGCCCTACTCGATAGTGGTGAATCAGTTCAAGCAGGTGTTCAACGCCAAATCATTGATGAACCGGCTTCGCGACAACGGTCATGATGCCATTGTTGTAGAAACGGCCGAACCGCTCTACTATGTGATAGCAGGGAGCTATGAAACAGCCGAAGAAGCAGCCGCTGCCTACCATAAAATAAAATCAGATAAAAACATAGTATTGAAAGAACCGTTCCCCTGGATACTCCGTCCAGTGAGATTGCCTGGTAAATAAGTGTATTTTAGACCCTTTATGTTCTTAAACATATTACTTGGATGTTAAAAATATTTGACATATATTTGAGTGTTCATTAAAATTTTGATTCTAAAAATCAATTATTGACCGTTTTTTCAAAATATATATGTTTTTATAGATTGTAGATTAAAAAAGGGTGTCGTCGCGAGACAACACCCTTTGCTTTTACATAAATTCATAATTATTGTATTCTCTTAGATATTTTTACTTATCTTTGCCGTAGATAAATAAATTGTCATCATCATATTTCATAAAAGAACACTCATGAACAAAATCCTTGAGAAGGAACACTTCTCCGAGAACGTTGTCAAGCTTGTAGTGGAAGCTCCGGCAATAGCACGGTCACGCAAGCCCGGACACTTCGTTATTGTGCGTGCTTGCGAAAATGGCGAACGCATTCCGTTGACGATTGCCGATGCCGATACCGTGAAAGGAACAATAACCCTCGTAGTGCAGAATGTAGGCGTGTCTTCAGGCAAAATATGCAGTCTTGAACCCGGAGAATCGCTCACCGATGTAGTGGGTCCGCTCGGACAAGCCACCCACATCGAGAAAGTAGGCACCGTAGTGTGCTGCGGAGGCGGCGTGGGAGTAGCTCCCCTGCTACCCATCATAAAAGCGATGAAAGAGGCCGGCAACAAGGTGATAACCGTTTTGGCCGCACGCACCAAGGAGCTTATAATACTTGAGGAGCAAGTGCGCCCCTACTCCGATGAAGTCATAATCATGACCGATGACGGAAGCTACGGCACAAAGGGACTTGTCACCAACGGTGTTGAAAGCGTAATCAACCGCGAAAAAGTCGACCTTGTAGTCACCATAGGTCCCGCCATAATGATGAAATTCGTTTCACTGCTCACCAAGAAATACGACATACCCACAATGTGCTCGCTCAACACAATCATGGTCGACGGCACGGGAATGTGCGGTGCTTGTCGTGTGACTGTAGGCGGCAAGACTAAATTTGTATGCATCGACGGCCCCGAATTTGACGCACACCAAGTCGATTTCGATGAGATGCTTATGCGTTTACGTTCATTTAACTAATAAGACACTGCTATGGCAAACAATAACTATACATCATCGCCACGTGACGCACAGTGGCGCGAAGAGCTCCGTAAAGCCACTCCGGTAAAAGAGCGCACATCAATTCCCCGAGTGAAGATGCCCGAGCTCGACCCCGCCTACCGCATAACCTGCAACGAGGAGGTCAATCAGGGTCTATCGGCTGAAGCGGCAGTGCTTGAAGCGACAAGATGCATGGACTGCCCCGATCCCCAATGTGTAACCGGATGTCCAGTAAGCATCAACATCCCCGGATTCATCAAGAATATCGAGCGTAAGGATTTCCATGCGGCAGCCGTGGTCTTGAAAGAAACAAGCGCGCTTCCTGCTGTGTGCGGTCGTGTATGCCCCCAGGAGAAGCAATGTGAGTCACGTTGCATCTACCACAAGATGAAGAAGGAACCGGTAGCCATAGGATACCTCGAGCGTTTTGCCGCCGACAACGAACGCCTGTGCGGATGTCACGCCGTGCCCGAAACAGCTCCCAAGAACGGCATCAAGGTCGCCGTAGTGGGTTCGGGCCCCGCCGGACTGTCATTTGCAGGCGACATGATAAAACGCGGTTACGATGTAACCGTATTTGAAGCCCTGCATGAAATAGGCGGAGTACTTAAATACGGAATCCCGGAATTCCGACTTCCCAACGAAGTGGTCGATGTCGAAATAAACGCCCTTGCCGCTCTTGGAGTAAATTTCGTAAAGGATTGCATCGTAGGCAAAACATTGAGTTACGACGACCTTCACGAAATGGGCTTCAAAGGCATATTCGTAGCTTCAGGAGCCGGTCTGCCCCGCTTCATGGGCATTCCCGGAGAGAACTACATCGGCGTTATGTCAAGTAACGAATATCTCACCCGTATCAACCTTATGGGTGCAGGCCGTCCCGACCACGACACACCCATCCTTAAAGGCAAGCGGGTAGCTGTAATAGGAGGCGGTAACACAGCTATGGACTCAGTGCGCACCGCACGACGCATGGGCGCTGAATCGGCCATGGTGGTATATCGTCGCGGCGAAGCCGAAATGCCGGCACGAGCCGAAGAAGTGAAGCACGCCAAGCAGGAAGGCGTAGAGTTCCTCACCCTGCATAATCCCATTGAGTATCTCGCCGATGAAAAAGGCCGCGTTAACATGATGAGAGTGCAGAAAATGGAACTCGGCGAGCCCGACGCGTCAGGCCGACGCTCACCGGTGCCCATCGAAGGCGCGATAATCGACATCCCCGTCGATCTGGTTATTGTGAGCGTGGGAGTATCGCCAAACCCGTTAATCCCCAATGCAATCCCCGCACTTGAAGTGTCACGCCGAGGCACAATCGTAGTCAACGAAGGCACAATGCAGTCGTCGCTCAGCGACATATATGCAGGAGGTGACATCGTGCGCGGTGGTGCTACCGTAATCCTTGCCATGGGTGACGGACGACATGCCGCAGCCGCAATGGACGCAAAACTCTCCGAATAACAACAGTCAATACAATATATGACAACGCCCGTAATCATTATGATTACGGGCGTTGTTGTCTTCTATTCCTATAGAATATCAAAGCAGCTTTTCAAGCTTCGATACATTGGCTTCAATTTCCGATTCGGGAATCTCATAGTTCTGCAGGTCGCCGCATATATATTGATCATAAGCAGCCATATCAATGAGTCCGTGACCTGAAAGGTTGAACAGTATAACCTTGGATTCACCCGATTCCTTTGCTTTCTTGGCCTCGCGTATTGCAGTAGCGATGGCATGAGAGCTCTCGGGAGCAGGAATTATACCCTCGGCCTGCGCAAATAAAGTAGCGGCAGCAAACGTTTCAAGCTGTGGAATGTCTACAGCCTCGATAAGACCGTTTTCACGCAGCTGGCTCACAACGGCACCGGCTCCGTGATAGCGAAGACCTCCGGCATGTATATTGGCGGGCGAGAAGTCATGTCCAAGCGTGTACATGGGAATCAACGGAGTGTAACCGGCTTCATCACCAAAGTCATATTGCAGCACACCTCGTGTGAGCTTGGGACATGACGCGGGTTCGGCGGCAATGAAACGTGTCGAACGTTCGCCGCTGAAGTTGTGGCGCAGGAACGGGAACGAAATCCCCGAGAAGTTACTTCCGCCACCGAAGCAGCCTATCACGATATCGGGGTACTCACCGGCCATCTCCATCTGCTTTTCAGCCTCAAGACCTATGACAGTCTGATGCAGTGCGACATGGTTGAGCACTGAACCAAGCGTGTATTTACAGTTGGGTGTAGACATTGCCAATTCGACAGCCTCCGATATGGCGGTTCCGAGCGAACCCTGATAATTGGGGTGATCGGTAATGATTTTTCGTCCGGCCTTTGTCGACATACTCGGCGAGGCTATAACCTCGGCTCCGTAGGTCTGCATTATCGAGCGACGATAGGGTTTCTGATGATATGACACCTTGACCATGTAGACGGCGAGTTCAAGACCGAAATGCTTGGCGGCCAACGACAATGCAGCGCCCCACTGTCCTGCTCCCGTTTCAGTCGTGATGTTGGTAACACCCTGCTTCTTGCAATAGTAAGCCTGAGGTATTGCCGAATTGAGCTTATGCGAGCCTACAGGACTTACACTTTCGTTCTTGAAGTAGATGTGAGCCGGTGTGTCAAGAGCATTTTCAAGGCCACGGGCGCGCACAAGAGGTGTAGGACGCCATATACGATACATGTCACGCACCTCTTCGGGTATTTCAATCCACTTGTCGGTATCGTTGAACTCCTGACGCGAAACCTCTTCCGAGAACAACGGATAGAGATCCTCGGGTGTCAGCGGCTTCTTTGTCGCCGGATTAAGCATCGGACGAGGCTTTACCGGCATTTCGGCCATAACATTATACCACGCTGTGGGAATATCTTTTTCTTGCAGTATGAATTTCTTTGATTCCATTTTGTATATTTATTAAATATTTTACCGCTTATGCACTTAAAAGCACAAAATTATTATAATCCGATACAAATATACGCCGAATTTATCAAATTCGGCGTATATTCATCATATTATTTTATCAAATTGCAATTGTCATGCAATTTATCATATACTTCGCTCTATATTCCACACAAATGCACGCAGTCCGAGTTTGGGAGTTTCCACATCCATTGTATGAAGTTTGTCAAGCACAGTGTCGACACGGCTGTCCTCAACCATCGTGATTATAGCCGAAGCAAGCGAAGGCCATGCATGCGACCCGTAGTGCGGCTCTCCGGCAACTGAGCCTCGTCCCTTGACTTCCTGCCATGAGGTGAATCCGCGGCAGTTGCTTTTCTCAAGCATATCTATTATGCGTTCATAATAGGCCTGGTCAAATGTTATCAGTATAGCTTTCATTGTTTTTCCTTCATTTATGATTTCACAACCTTATTGTCGACTACCACAATTTCTCTCATCTTGCGACGGTTGCGTTTTACTCCGACATAAGCAAACAGACAGTAGAGTGCCGGAACAAACAACAGCGTAAGAATGGTGGAGAATGTAAGACCGCCTATAACCGCAGTACCCATAGGGCGCCATGTTTCAGCACCTTGTCCCGTGCCGACAGCCATAGGCACCATACCGAGGATGGTTGTAAGCGTTGTCATCACAACGGGACGCAGACGCGACTTACCGCCAAGCACCACAGCCGTCCTGATCGACATTCCGCGCTCACGGTTAAGCGATATGTAGTCGATAAGCACGATACCGTTCTTCACTACAATACCGATAAGCATGATGGCACCGATCATCGACATGATGTTGAGTGTGTGACCCGTCAGATATAATATAATGAATACACCCGAGAATGCAAACATGAGCGAGGTCATGATGATGCCGGGATAGGTGTAGCTCTCAAACTGTGCAGCCATTACGATATATACCAGTATGACGATAAGCACGGCAAGCATCAACAGGTCGCGGAAAGAGTCCTGCTGGTCCTCGTAGCTACCCGATATGTCGATATTGACACCTGAAGGCAACTCAAGCTTGTCAATCTCCACCTGAGCCTTCTCGACAATTTCGCTCATCGGGGCATCGGCCACAACCGCAGTTACGGTAATGATGCGCTGACGGTCCTTGCGCTCAATCGTAGGAGGAGTAAAACGTTCAACCACTTTGCCCACATCCTTTATGCGCACGGCATTTCCGTTGGGCGAATAGAGCAGAATGTTCTCGATGTCCTCAAGCGATGTTCGCTTTTCGGGAGCATACATCACCTTTATGTCATACTCCTCACCGTCCTCACGATATTGCGACGCTATGGCACCGTTGATGCGGTTACGCAGATAGGTAGCCGCCGTCTGGAGGTTCAAGCCGTATATGGCGAGCTTCTCACGGTCGAAGTCAACCTGATATTCGGGCTGATAATCGGCGCGTGACACACGTATATCGGCCGTTCCTTCGATGTTTCCGAGAATCGACACAAGCTTTTGAGCTATCGAGTCGGTTTCGGTAAAGTCATATCCGTAGACCTCGTAGTCGAGCTGCGACTGACCGCCCATACCCATTCCGCCGCCGACAGTCACCTGCGCCTTACGGAACTCGGGATAACGCTTCAGGTCCTCACGCATCAATGCGGCAATCTCGGTGATACTGCGGTCACGGTCGCCCGGGTCGAGCAATCGCACATTTGACGATATGATGTGCGGACCATTGTCCTGCAACGAACCGAATGTATTGTCGCTCGAAGCCGAACCTGTGGTATAGTTCATGATCTTGATTTCGGGGTACTTCTCTTTCCACTCCTTATACAATCGGGCCATCACCTCCTTGGAGAGCTCCACTCTCGAGCCGATGGGGAGTTCAAGCTTCACCGATAAGCGGCCGTCGTCGGCCACGGGGAAGAACTCGGTGCCCACGTAACGCACAAGCACAAGCGAACCAAGGAATATAACAAGACACACAATCAATGTCATGGTCTTATGCCTTACAACCCTTGAAAGCAACCATGCATAACCGTCGTCAAATGCATCAAGACCTTTGCGTATAGGGGTAAACAACACTGTGTAGACCTTGCCGTGCTTTACATCCTTGCGCAATAGCTGTGAACACAACATGGGAGTAAGCGACAACGCACACACTGTCGATATTATCATCATGATGGTCACCATCCATCCGAGCTGACGGAACAACACTCCGGTCATACCGGTAACAAGCGTCAAGGGGAAGAACACGGCGATAAGGGTCAACGTTGATGCGATAACCGACACGGCCACCTCATTTGTACCATGAACCGCAGCCTGTTTCGGGTCGGAACCGCGCTCAATGTGAGTCGTAACGTTTTCAAGCACCACAATGGCGTCATCGACCACCATACCGATTGAGATTGAAAGCGCCGACAGTGAAACGATGTTGAGCGAATTGCCCGTCATGGCAAGATAGATGAACGATGCAATCAACGATATAGGAATAGTAATCGTGATGATGAGCGTAGCCCTCCATCGTCCGAGGAATGTGAACACGACGATTACCACAAAGAGCAACGCATAAAGCACGGTTTCGACAAGTGACGCGATTGTATTGCGAATGTTGTCGGATGTATCCACAATCACACCGAGCTTGACATCGGTCGGCAGACGCTTCTGAAGCGACGGAAGCATCTCCATTACCTCCTCCGATATATTAACCGAATTGGCACCCGATTGCTTCTGTACGATAATCATAGCTCCCTGCGTACCGTTGTTGTAGGTTTCCTGGGCGCGCTCCTCAAGCGAGTCCTCTATACGCGCCACATCACGCAGATATATATTGCGCCCATTCTGTGTGCCTACGACCAGGTCCTTCAGATGGTCGGTAGAGTTGAACTCACCCTGCACTCTCAGTGAATAGGTGTCGCTACCTATATCAAACGAACCGCCCGGGATGTTACGGTTTTCAGCCGCGATAAGCGATGAAATCGTTTCTACCGACAGGTTGTAAGCCTCCAGTCGTTGCGGGTCGACATATATGTGTATCTCGCGCTTCGGAGCTCCCGATATCGACACCGAACCCACACCGCTGATACGTGCAAGAGGATTTGCCACATTCTCGTCAAGAATCTTGTACAGACCCGGCATGCTCTCCTTGGCTTGAACCGAAAGAATCACAATAGGAATCATGTCGGAACTGAACTTGAATATTATAGGATTCTCGGCGGCATCGGGCAGTGCGCTCTTAACCATGTCGAGCTTGTCGCGCACATCATTGGTAAGCACGTCGATGTCCTTGCCGTATTCAAATTCAAGCGTAATCACCGATATATTCTCGCGTGACTTTGAAGTTATGTGCTTAAGGTCGTTTACGGCATTAAGGCTGTTCTCGAGCGGACGCGTAACATTCTGCTCGATATCGGCTGCACTGGCTCCCTGATATGATGTCATCACCATTATAGTATTGGTTTCGACATCGGGATACAGGTCAATTGGTAAGGTCGAGAGTGAAAACAAACCCATGATGACGACAGCCACAAAACAGAGCGTCGTCATGATCGGGCGTTTCACCGCACTTGAGTATATGCTCATAATTGGATATTCTTCTTTTTAGATTGTTGAAACGAAGTCACTCTCTACTTGTTGTCGCCGATTACATTTACCCCTATTCCGTCGGCAAGTCGGCTCTGTCCGGCAATGACCACATCGGCACCGTTCTCGACTCCCGACAGCACTTCATAGGAGTTGTCGATGCGCTGTCCAAGTTCAACACGGTTGAACGATACCTTGCCATTGCTGTAGACGTATATGAACTTCTCGCCCGAGCCGGTCTGCTTCACGATTGAACGGTCGGGAACCACCACGCGGGTTTCGACACCGAAGCTCATGACTACGCGGGCAAACATTCCCGGACGAATGCGCTCGTCACGGTTAGCGATGTTGATTTCAACAGTGAACGTGCGTGTCGACGGGTCGATTGTAGGATGTATCAATTCCACAACTCCCTCAAAACGCTCCTCGCCGTACACATCAAGGTAGACATCCACCTTCATGCCTTTGTACACCTTGGTAAACTCACTTTCGCTGACATTTACAAGTACCTTCACCGGCTGCAGTTGCTCGATGGTGAGGATGGGCTGTGTACCGGTCATGTCACCCGGATCGTAATTCCTTGCTGTGACTACACCGTTTATAGGCGATACGAGTATGGTGTTTTCAACCATGTTATCATATTGACGGGTAGCCGCATCAAGCTCTGTCTTCATCTGATCGACCGACTGCTTGGTGCCGCCTCCGATATTATATAGTTCCAATGCACGCTCATACTCGCGCTTGGTATTGTCAAGACGCACTTTCAGTTGGTCGATGTTGACATCGTCAAGCACTACCACCTTCTGGCCTTTGGCCACTTTCGAGCCCACATCGACAAGTATCGACTTTATACGGTTGGGGGTTGAAGTGGATATGTTGTTGGTCTTATAAGCTTCCACGGTAGCCGTATATGACACAATCTGGGGCACTTCCTGTTCGTGAACCTTGCGTATTTCCACATTGGGGCGTTCATCGACTTTGGATTCTTCCTTCTTTTCTCCCGAACCGCTGCAGGAGGTTAACACACCGCCCGACAATACAAGCAGGCTCAACATTCCGCCCACAGCCGCATAGTACAGTTTTATTGACATGATTTTATATTGTTTTTGATTGTGGATTAATTTCTTTATTTCGATTTTTCATATTTCTCAATGTCGGCATTGCCAAGCAGATTCTCAAGCTCGCTGTTTGCTATCAGGAAGTTATATATCGACTGATAGTAACCGAGGCGCGCCTGCGTCAACGCCAATTCCGAATCACGGAGGTCGAGATAGCTTGCAGCGCCTATCTCAAACGACTTCTCCATTATCGAGTGAGCCTTCTCGGCCTGAACCACGCTCTCGGAGTTGCTCGCAATCTGACGAACGTTTTTCTGGATATTATCCATAGCCAAATCCACCTGCATTCTGATGGAGCGTTCAAGGTTTTCACGTTGCCAGGCCATTTCATCGACTTGAATGCGGGCCTGCTTTATGCGATGGTAACGCTGGCCGCCTTCAAAGAGAGGAATCGACAACGTAACGCCTACTACCGAATAGGGATTCCAGCGGAAGTTACGCAACGCATTGCCGTTGGACGATGATGTCCAGTTGTAATTGGCGGTAAACATGAGCGTGGGGAACCATGCCATCTTCTGCACGGTAAGCGCGTCACGCAGCGTGCGTGTCTGCAGGTCGAGCGAGCGCAGGTCGGTGTTACGGTCGATCGACTTGTCGATTGAAAGCGTCACATCATACATGCTCTCTTCATAATCCGACAGCTGTGTAGCAGCCTTGATGGGAATCGATGCATCCATGCCCATCAATATGGCCAACTGCAATCGAGCCTGCTTTATCGCAATTTCAGCTTGCAACAGCTCAGGTTCCACATTCTTAACCTGCACCGACGATCTTAACACATCATATTCCGATGCAGTACCCACTTGGAATTTCTTAAGAAACACCTCATGGTTGAACTTTGCGTTATCATAGTTCTCCAGGATAACCTTGTAGCTGTCGTTGGCCAACAGCAATGCATAGTAGGCCGATTTCACCTGATTCACAAGCGAAAGGCGTGATGCACGTGCAGCCTCCACATTTTGGAGAATCTGGCTGTCGTTTAGTTTTAACGTTTTCCACAACTGGGGAGCTATCAACGGAACCGATGCGTTGAATCCTGCCTGATAACTGTTGTCAAGACCCATTTTGATTCCATTGTTTCCCGCACCCTTTGACCGTGAGGCAGCTTGAGTTTCAGGTTTTTCACCCTCCTCTCCTTCTCCACCTCCCATTCCCGGGAAATTGTCCATATTCATGTAGGCGACCTGTTTGGCCACCATACGGTTATAAGTTGCTCCGAAGTTTATTGTTGGCAAAAGCTGCCCAATCGTTTCCTTCTTGGCATAATCCACTCGTTGAATCTCCATATCGGCAACCTTTATCGTGGGGTTGTCATTGAGAGCTATTTCAAGACACTGGTCAAGCGAAAGAGTGAGTGTGTCGACCGGAGTCGATTGCGCCGCCATCGTCAGCGACACACACCCCAAGGCAATACATGCCGTTGCTTTAAAATTCATAAAATATTAATAGGTGATGAAATTATTAAACAAATCTACTACTAATCCAAACTATATGCAACTCACAGGAAAACAATATGCCAAAAAGGACACATAATTTTCCCTTTTGGCATATTTGTGGATATAAACTCAAAAATACTTTAGCTCAATATCTGGTATCCGGCTGCAATCAGACCTTTACGGATGAAGTCGATGTGTTCGGCATTACGGGTTTCCATTACGAGGCGTAACGTACAGCTCGTGATGGGAGTGTCGACGCTTATGCGCTCATGAGTTACCGATATTATATTACCGCCGAGCTTTCCTATGATGTCGCTCACCTCGGCAAGCACTCCGGGCTTGTCTGAAAGGTCGATTGTCACGGCATAGTTGCGACCGGTCTTTATCAATCCTCGATTGATTACGCGGCTCAGAATCGTCACATCGATATTTCCGCCCGACACAAGACACACGGTCTTCTTGCCCTTGACCGGCACCTTGTTGAACATAGCAGCCGCTACGGCTACCGCACCGGCACCTTCGGCAACAAGCTTCTCGGTTTCAATCATCGCCAATATGGCGGCCGCGATTTCATCCTCGCTCACCGTCACGATCTCGTCGACATATTGACGACACAGCTCAAATGTGTTAACACCCGGCTCCTTGACCGAAATACCGTCGGCAATCGTCGACACATTGGAAAGACACTCGATTTTGTCATTCTTAAGCGACTGAACCATGCTGGGCGCACCGGCAGCCTGCACGCCATACACCTTGACATCGGGGCTTATAGCCTTTATGGCAAAAGCGACTCCCGAAATAAGTCCGCCACCGCCCACAGGCACTATCACCGCTTCCACATCGGGCATTTCGTCGAGTATTTCAAGGCCGATTGTTCCCTGTCCGGCTATCACCAGCGGGTCGTCAAACGGATGCACAAACGTGTAACCGTGCTCGTCACGTAGCTCAAGCGCACGCTTGTAGGCGTCGTCATACACTCCGGGGACGAGGCACACATCGGCGCCATATCTCTTGGTGGCTTCGACTTTGCTTATAGGCGCGCCTTCGGGCAAGCATATCAGCGACTTGATGCCATTGGCCTTTGCGCCGAGAGCGACACCTTGGGCATGATTTCCGGCCGAACATGCAATTACACCGTGAGCCTTCTCCTCAGGCGACAACTGGGAAATCTTGAAGTAAGCGCCACGCAACTTAAATGAACCTGTATGCTGAAGACATTCGGGTTTCAAATAGAGATCACACTCCGGATTAAGCTTGGGAGCGGCAATAAGCTCAGTGTGACGCACAACGCCCTTAAGCACATGGGCGGCGCGATAGATATCGCTTAGTTTAAGTTTGTTTTCTGACATGTCGTAATTAACTTTTTCCAATGTGCAAATGTAGCAATAATTCCGTATCGCCGTACACTTTTATTTCGCTTTTTTTAGAGCCGGTTCGATAATAAATATTAACGGCAGGGGCGCATAGTGCGGAGCGATTTTTGGTCTGCGAGGAAGGTTACCTTCGCCTCGGCCACTCGTTGGCGATTTTCTTCATCTCTTTCGGTCACGATGGAGCCCCATCGCTCCCTCAAGAGCTAAAGAAAATCACTCAACAATTGACCGCCCTGCCTAACATTTATTGTCGTACCGGCTCTTAAGCGCATCTCCATTTGCATTTTTTGCATAGAAGCACTATCTTTGCACAATAATATATCAAATTTTAGTCAAGATGAAAAAGTTAGAAAGTTTAGTAGCCGAAAAGCTTCTGAAAATCAGTGCAATCAAGCTTCAGCCCGATGTACCTTTCACATGGGCTTCAGGATGGAGTTCTCCAATATACACCGACAACCGCAAAACCCTATCCTACCCGGAGTTGCGCAACTTCATCAAAGTTGAGTTGTGCCGCATCATTCTCGAGAACTTTGAGGCTCCCGATGCAATAGCCGGCGTAGCCACAGGCGCTATCGCACAAGGTGCTCTCGTAGCCGACTCTCTCGGCCTCCCCTACGTATATGTACGCTCTACTCCTAAGGATCACGGACTCGAAAACCTCATCGAAGGCAATCTTAAGCCCGGACAGAAGGTTGTTGTAATCGAAGACCTTATATCGACCGGCGGCAGCAGCCTTAAAGCAGTCGAGGCAATCCGTGCCGCAGGATGCGAGGTTGTGGGCATGGCCGCAATATTCACCTACGGATTCCCCGTAGCCGTAAAGCGCTTCAACGAGGCCGGCGTAAAGCTCATCACCCTCAGCAACTACAACTCAATGCTTGAGGCTGCGCTCGAAACCGACTATATCAAGCCCGATGACCTCGAAACATTGAAGCAATGGCGCAAAGATCCGGCAGCGTGGTCACCTGCACCCAAAGCCGATTAATATTCGCGCCTGTCATTACCAAAGGCCACATATAAAACTAAACCCACTGACGACTTATGACAACTTATTCAAGTAAGCCGACTGAAGTGGCTATGCCCGTATCTTCAGTCTATGAGCGTGTAAGCAATCCTGCCGCTTTCCAAGAACGCCTTGATGCACTTCCCGAAGAAGTACGCGCCAAGCTCGGTGCCGTACGATTCACCGAGGACTCAATCATAATAACCGCTGCCCCCATGGGCGACATGGTTCTCAAGATTACCGAACGTGTAGCCGACAAGCGAGTGGCATTTACCGCCGAAAGCGCACCGGTGCCTCTTATCATGTCGATAAATCTTGATGCCAAGACTCCCGAATCGACCGAAATAATCACAGCGATCGACGTTGAGATTCCTGCAATGCTTCGCCCGATGGTAGGCCCGAAACTGCAAGAAGCCGCTGACAAATTCGGCGACATGGTAAAGAATCTTGCCCGTTCATAACAGAATCGGCTTCATTAACTATAAAGCCTGTCTGGCCACATCAGACAGGCTGATTTTTAACCTCTAAAACCCAACCTGCAATGTCATCAAAACTTTGGGAAAAATCGGTCACCGTAGACCATGATGTAGAGTCATATACCGTAGGACGCGACCGCGAGATGGATCTGTATCTCGCTCCTTACGATGTGCTCGGATCTCTGGTCCACATAACAATGCTTCAGTCAATAGGCTTGTTGACCAAGCCTGAATTGGAAACCCTGACCGCCGAACTGCGTAACATCTACAAAGTCATCGAACAAGGCGACTTCAAGATTGAGGACGACATCGAGGATGTGCATTCGCAGGTTGAACTGATGCTCACGCGCAAACTCGGCGACATAGGCAAGAAAATTCATTCGGGCCGCTCTCGCAACGACCAAGTGCTCGTTGACCTGAAGCTATACATCCGTTCACGCATCGAGGATGTCACAAAGGCCATGACCGGGCTATTTAACGTGCTGATCGAGCAAAGCGAACGCTACAAGGATGTATTAATGCCCGGTTACACGCATCTGCAGGTGGCGATGCCCTCATCGTTCGGACTTTGGTTCGGAGCCTATGCCGAATCACTCGTCGACGACCTAACGGTGCTTCGTGCCGCCTATTCGGTGACCAACCGAAATCCTCTCGGTTCGGCTGCCGGCTACGGTTCGTCATTCCCCCTCAACCGCACGATGACCACACGCCTGCTCGGATTTGACTCGATGGACTACAATGTCGTATATGCCCAGATGGGACGAGGCAAGACTGAACGTGTCGTAGCACAGGCTCTCGGAGGCATTGCCGCCACAATTGCCAAGCTCTCATTTGACGCCTGCATGTTCAACTCCCAGAACTTCGGGTTCATAAAGCTGCCCGATGAATACACGACAGGCTCGTCGATCATGCCCCACAAGAAGAATCCCGATGTATTTGAACTCACAAGGGCCAAATGCAACAAGCTGCAAGCACTGCCCTATGAGATAACGCTGATCACCAACAATCTGCCTTCAGGATATTTCCGCGACCTGCAGTTGATAAAGGAGAACTTCCTGCCGGCATTTGACTCGCTCATTGAGATAATATCGATGGTTACGCAGATGCTGTCGGAGGTCAAGGTGAACACTGAAATCCTCAAAGATTCGCGCTACAGCCTCATGTTCTCGGTTGAGGAAGTGAATCGCCTCACGCTGGAGGGCGTGCCGTTCCGTGACGCCTACAAGCAGGTGGGACTCGCCATTGAGCGCGGAGAGTTTGTACCTCCTACCGAGGTACACCACACCCACGAAGGTTCGATAGGCAATCTTTACAATGACGCGGTCAAGGCACTCTACGACAAAGTGCTGTCGCAATTTGACTTCACAACTTATCACAACGCCTTAAACTCGCTCCTCGGAAGATAAATATGCTCCGATATATATCAGTGATTGTCGCCATGTTTGCGTTGTTGTCATGCTCCGATGTCAATGACGACCGCATTCCTGTAACGGCTGTAAATATCGACCTCGGCAATCAAGGATATTGGGACACATACGGCGTACACACCGTGGGACAATTCCGTTACTTCATCAAGTCGGAAAAACAGCCTGCCGATTTTCCTTACACGGCCATGACTTACACGGGATTTGGCGGAATCCTGTTGGTGACCGACATGAGCGGCTCTCCCCTTGCCTACGACCTCGCCTGTCCGGTAGAATGTACTCCTAATGTGCGTGTAGTTTTCGACACATCGACACTACAAGCCGTTTGTCACAAATGCGGCTCACGCTACGATGTGTGCGAGTTCAACGGAAGTCCGCTGTCGGGTCCGGCACACGAGCATAAATACGGGCTTCGCCGCTATCGCGCGGTGCGCGCTTCAGCCGGCGGCTACACTATCGTCTTCTGAAATTAAATACGCAATTTGCGTAATCCAAAATTACTTACTATCTTTGTCGCGCCGTAAGCTGCCTGAATGGTGGAATGGTAGACACGAGGGACTTAAAATCCCTTGGCCATTACGGCTGTGTGGGTTCGAGTCCCACTTCAGGTACCCGAGGGGTCGCAGAAATGCGACCCCTCTTTTTTGTGCCTGTATCCTACTATCTATTGATGTAGTACATGACGCAACTCGGGATGAACTGCAACAAGTTCCGAAATCATCGCCTGTGTCCCTGCCTCAAAACCGTCCACGGCTTCGGTGGTTGCCGAAATGTGACGGTGTTTCAAGCGGCGTGACAGTTTAAGACACTGCTGCTCGAGGTCACGCGTGTCATCGGTCATGAATGAACGGCGGAACACATCGTATATGTAATCAACCGCAACATCCGAGGGATGAGTCATGTCGGCGGTGTAAAAGCGATAGTCACGCAAGTCGTCCATCATTATTTCATAGGCGGGGAAATAGACCACCGATTCAGGCATTTCACGCGCCAGCGCATCCACTCCGAGCAACAATGTAGACTTGCTTATCTGATTGCCGTGCGCTCCGTTGGCAAGATGGCGTATGGGGCTTACGGTAAATACAACCTTCATTCCGGGGTAACGCGCGGTTATCTCTTTTACCATCTTGCGCCACAATCCGGTTATCTTATCGGCCGGAAGCATTTCGCGTGAAAACATAGTCGCCGGCATTTTATGGCAATTGGCAACCACTCGATGATTTTCGCGCAATCTGAACAGGTAGGCCGTGCCGAATGTCACGATAATCGCCGATGCATTCGACAACGCCTTGCGGGCCCTGTCGGCCGACTCGTTGATTGATTCAAGCACTTGGTCAGGGTCGGTACCCGAAAATCTTGAATGATGCGAAAAACTGTGCCACACTCCTTCGTGCTGAAACAGATCATCAATCGTATAGTCACGGTCGTAGAGCAGATCGAGCACGGCATTGGCTATGCTTGCCGGATTATACAATGTACCGCATGGGTTGACAATGCAATCAAAAAGGCCGTCGCAAAGGCGCTGCCCCACGTTATCGCTGAAGCAGGAACCGAGCATGACCACCGGGTGGGAATGATCGATCAATCCCTGCTGATTCTCAAGCGGTTGTACTATAGTGCGGAATTCACTCATAATCAATACATTTTATAGTCTATGGATAATACTTGAAATTCGGTTCGTCTATTTATTTGGTCGGCTATCTCTTGATTCGCCTCATCAAGTCGTCCGATATACTCTTCATCGAGTACATCACCTTCGGCAAATTGAGGATAGAGGCGGTGCAGGCGTCGTGTCACGCGTTTAGGTTGCGATTCACCGTAACCTACAGGCTTCAGGCGCTCTTTGTCGATTCCTGACGCTATGAGGTAATCTATCACCGACTGAGCACGACGCTGCGAAAGTGCGACATTATACTCTTCCGAGCCTTTGCGGTCGGTGTGTGCTGCAAGTTCAATCGTTACATTGGGATTGTCGTGCAACACCTGCGCCAACGAATCAAGAGCCTGCCGCGACTCGGGACGCAATGTCGCCTTGTCAAAATCGTAGAATATATTGTCGATGACATTGGGTCGGGTAAGCGATGCAAGCATGAAATCCACGGCATATTCGGCATCCTCTTCAGCGTCATCGGAGATGAACTCCTGCTTTGCGTTAAGATAGCCCGGAGCAGTCGCGAGCATCACGTAACGCACCCCGCGCTGCAACGGCAGTGAAAACGAACCGTCGTTACGCGCCACTGCTTTGCGGTTGGTGCCGTCGTCACCCACTATCCTCACAACAGCGCCCCCTATAGGCTCCTCATCGCGGTCGGTGACATGGCCGCCGATGGATATGCGTAAATCGGGCAACACAAATGAGTATATGTGGTCGTAACCCCGACGGTCACCGCGATTGCTGCTGAAAAAGCCGCTCTCACCCTCACCAAACGTTATCGCGAAGTCATCGCCGGCCGAGTTCACAGGCTTTCCCATGTTGACAACGTTCCATGCACCCGAAGGCAACAACCGGGCGCAATATATGTCAAGGCCTCCGTAACCGGGATGACCGTTGCTTGCAAAGTAGAGCAGGCTGTCGTCACGCACTGTGGGAAACATCTCATCGCCGGCGGTGTTGATCAACGGGCCGAGATTCTCAGGTCTTGCACCGTCACGGTCAATCCTCATGCGCCATATATCCTTGCCTCCGTAACCTCCGCGACGGTCAGAGGTGAAGTAGAGCCACTTTCCGTCGGGCGACGGTGACGGATGTCCGTAACTCGCCACCGAGTCATCATCTATTTCCAATCTCACGGGGCGGCTCCATTGTGCGTCACTTCGCCTGGAAGTGTATATGCCTACAGCGGTGTCACGGTTCATGTCACGCTTCGCTACAGTGAGATACATCGTCATGCCGTCGGGCAACAACGCGGCTATGCCCTCGTCATGCTCGCTGTTTACATCGCCCTCGAGAGGCTCGGGGCGCATCCAGTCGCCCTGTTCATTGCGGCGTGACATCCACAGGTCGGAGTTTTTCATGCCCGTTATCTCACTTCGCGCATCGCCGTTGACGCGCTCGTTGGTAGTGGTGATATAGAGTATGTCACGCACCGGGTCAAGAAACGGGGCGAAGTCGGAACGATTGGAATTGAACAGCTTGGGGTTCTTTACCACATAACGTGACGCAACCGACCGTGTCGACAAAGCGTGACGACACCCGGCGATGCCGTTCTCGGCCATCTTGGCGTCACGTGGTGAAGTGGCAAGATAGTCGTTGTAAGCCTCAATGGCTTTGGTGTATTCACCCTCGGCCTGCAAGGCGCGCCCCAAGTAGAGTGACGCGGTAGAATCGCTGTAACCGTAACGGATGGCATTGCGAAATGCCTGTGACGCATTAGCCATGCGGTTTATACGGAAGGAACACTCCCCCATCTTGAATGCCACCTCGCCCCTGAGAGCGCGTTGCTCTTTCTTGGCGAGGCTGTTGTAGACCTTGCGATAAGCACGTGACGCATCGTAATACTCGCCGCGTGACATCATCATGTCGGCCTCGGCAAGCCGCGACACACCACACCCGCCGAGCATCACCGCAATAGCGATACCCGCGAGCCAACCGGTCAACAGTGTAATGCGCATTCCTGCCATAATTATATAATGGCTATATAATCCAATTATATCACAAATTTAGGTATATTTGTCGGTAAAACAATCTGACGCATGAAAATTATCATCGCACCCGATTCTTTCAAGGGTTCGCTCACTTCAACCGAAGCGGCTCACGCAATAGCCTGCGGAGTACGTGACGCAGCTCCCCACGCAACATTGGTCGAGATACCTCTTGCCGACGGAGGCGAAGGGAGCGTAGAGGCCGTAGCCGAGAGGCTTGACGCACAAATCGTCACCATCGACACCGTGAACCCACTGATGAAGAAAATGACGGCAAAATACGCAATCGCGGAAACCGCCGAGGGCAAAACCGCCATAATAGAAACCGCTGCCGCAAGCGGGCTGAACACAGTGTCACGCGACGAGCGTGACATAATGGCCTCGTCGACATTCGGCACGGGATTAATAATCGCCGATGCCTTCAGCCGCGGATGCCGCAACTTCATCATAGGGCTTGGAGGCAGTGCAACCAACGATGCCGGCCTTGGAATACTCGCAGCTCTCGGCTACAGGCACCTCGATCGTAACGGCAAAACTCTTACGCCATCGGGTGCGTCACTATCCGAATTGGCCCACATAGTCGCGTCACGTGACGCTGACGCATTGCGTGACTGCAGGTTCACGCTGATGTGCGATGTCGACAACCCGCTTTACGGTGAATCGGGAGCCGCATTCACATTTGCGGCTCAAAAAGGTGCGTCACCTCAACAGATCGAGCAACTCGACCTCGGGTTACGTAACTGGTCACGCTGCGTAACGCGTGACTTAGGCATCGATGTAGCCGACTTGCCGGGAGCAGGTGCCGCAGGAGGATTGGGAGCCATGTTTGCCGCATTTTTCAACGCCGAAATGCGCTCGGGCATAGAGATGGTGCTCGACCTTGCGGGATTTGACGACGAACTGCGTGACGCCGACCTCGTAATAACCGGCGAAGGGCACATGGACGCGCAGACACTTCACGGCAAAGTCCCGATGGGGGTGTTGCGTCACGCTCGCCGTGCCGCAGTACCGGTCATTGCGCTAAGCGGCGCGATCGACCACTGTGAAGAGTTCGACCGCGCCGGTATGTCGGGAGTATTTTCAATTCAGCCCTCGCCAGTTTCACTCGACGAGGCGATGCAACGCGAAACAGCGTCACGCAACCTGCGCAGCACCGCCACGCAGATAATGCAGCTTATAAAGGCGTTTACTTGTAAGTGATGTCACTCCATGCAGGAGGATTCACGTTAAGCAGGTTGCGCACAAAGAAGTCGTAACGCTTGTGTTCGCCGAAGTCCTCGCCCATGGTGTGGTGAGCACCGGGAACGACAACGAGCTCAAAGTCCTTGTTGGCCTTGATGAGCGCATTGACCACCTGCATTGTCGACGCAGGATCGACATTGTCGTCGAGTTCGCCAACGACAAGCATGAGCGGACGGCGAAGCAGATGCGCATTCTCGACATTGGAACCCTCCTTGTACTGGTCGCCCACGGGATAACCGAGCCAAAGCTCATTCCACCATATCTTGTCCATGCGGTTGTCATGACAGCCGCATGCCGAATAGGCAGCCTTGTAGAAATCGGGATAGAGCAGCAACGCATTGGTCGACTCCTGTCCGCCGGCCGAGCAGCCGTATATGCCCACCCTGTCGATGTCCATGTAGGGATATTTCTCGGCAGCGGCCTTAATCCACGCCATGTGGTCGGGAAGTCCGGCATCCTTGAGATTCTTGTAGCACACGTTCTCAAATTCGCGCGAGCGGAACGATGTACCCATTCCGTCGACCATCACCACGATAAATCCGAGTTCGGCGATGGATGTCATGTACCAGTCATAGGGGCGGAACGCCTTGGGGACATACTGGTCGCCGGGGCCCTGATAGATGTATTCGATGATGGGATATTTCTTTGACGGGTCGAAGTTGGTAGGTCGCACGATAAGTCCCCACATCGGGGTCTTTCCGTCGCGTCCGGGAGCGGTGAACACCTCAGGCGCCTTCCATCCGTTCTCCTTAAGTCGGGTTATGTCGGCTGTTTCAAGCGGCATCACCTCCGAGCCGTCGGCAGCGTTACGCAGCACAGCCACCGGAGCGTCAGCCACAGTAGAGTAGACATCGACCAGGTATTTCATGTCACGCGAGAATCCCGCCTTGTGGGTACCTTTGGCCGGAGTCAGGTCGGTGAGGTTATTGCCGTCGAAGTCGATCGAATAGTAACGGATGAAATAGGGATCCTCGTCGGTGTTAACTCCGTTGGCCGAAAAGTAGATGCGGCCGTTGGCCTCGTCGACTTTCAGCACATCACGCACATACCACTCCCCACGTGTAATCTGATGGGTGGGGCGTGCAGCGTCACGGTCATACATATAGAGGTGATTCCAGTTGTCACGCTCGCTCATCCATATCATACGCTTGCCGTCGGCCAGGTCGTGACGGAAGCGACGCGGATAGTTGACATACTTGTCGCTCGTTTCCTCGACAATGGGGCGCACGCGGCCGGTTTCGGCCGACAGTTCGAGCACGCGATACACCTTGTGTCCGCGCTGGTTGTACTCAAATGTCACGGCCTTGCTGTCGTCGTTCCATTCAGGGCCGAACAGGTCGTATTGCGAATCAAACAGCTCCGTGTCGGGGATAACGGCCTTGCCGCTCTCGACATCGAAGATGCACGGCACCTTAAACGGCAGTTCATCGCCGGGCTTGGCATACTCCTGCTTGTGTAGCTTGGGCTGAAGCTGATCAGCAGGCGACGACTCGACATAGTAGACATAACGCTTCTCCACGGGGCGTATTTTCATGGCGGCAACCTTCTTGCTGTCGGGCGACCAACGGATGTAGGATGAATAGTAGTTGCCCAGCGTTCCGTCGAGGCTCAACTGCTTCTCGGCGCCGGTGGCACGGTCACGCACATACACGTTGTCGTTCTTTATATAAGCCTCCTTGGTGCCGTCGGGCGACGCAATAGGCCCGGCACCCTTCTCGTCGTCGACCTCCATCCAGTGTCGCTGCGGTCCGCGCGGAGGCACTTCGCCACGGTCGGTGAGCACGCCCTTCTTGGCGGCATAGCTCCAATAACGGTTGTTCCAAATAAAGTCGACGGTGTCGGCCTTGGCTCCGTTGGGACGCACTGCGTTAAGATAGAGAGCATCGGCCTTCACCTCCTTGCCGCTCTTATCGGCAAGAGCGGCTGCAAGCTTCTTGTGGTCAAACAGGTCGCGACGCGACTTCTTGTCGGCATCGACCAGCGTGTATATGCGTCCCTCGGGGGTTTCACGCACATACCAGAAGCTGTGACTGTCGCCTATCCACGAAGGGGTGACATTGGAGTAGTAGACATGCTTGGCATTGAATTTTTCGCGCAGCGAATAGGCCCGGTTGTAGTCGTCGAGAGTTCCCTGCGCCATTGCGGCCGCGGCTCCGACAAGCAGCATGGCCGAAATAGTGACAATTCGGATTATTTTCATGTGATAATAATTTTTGGCGTTGCAAATTAATGAATTTTTCGTCAATGTGGAAGTCAATATTGTACATATATGTGAAAAAATAGTCCATGACATGCAAATCAAAGGCAAAAAAAGCCTACCCTAACGCAAAATTCCATACCTTTGCATTCATGAAGGGTAAATCAACTAAATCACGCGCAATAATAGCTTTGATGTGGTCGGCATTTGCAATACTTGTCGCCGCTGTATTCATATTTTTCTTCTGCGTATATAACGGAATAATCGGCTACATGCCTCCGGTCGAGGAGCTGAAGAATCCCAAGGACCGATTTGCCTCGGTGGTTTACTCGGCCGACGGTGAGGAGCTGGGCCGCTATTTCAGCAACACGGGCAACCGCGTCTATGTCGACATCGACGACATATCGCAGAACGTAATCAACGCACTCATCGCTACCGAGGACTCGCGATTTGAGGATCACTCGGGAATCGACCTTAAGGCTCTCGGCCGAGTGATGGTGAAGACCATCTTCATGGGACAGAAGAATGCGGGCGGCGGCTCGACCATAACCCAGCAGCTTGCCAAGCAGCTCTACTCGCCGTCGAGCGAGGGATTGTTCCAGCGCGCCCTGCAGAAACCCATCGAGTGGATGATAGCCGTGAAGCTCGAGCGCTTCTACTCCAAGGACGAGATCATAAAGATGTATCTCAACCAGTTTGACTTCCTCTACAACGCCGTAGGCATCA